>JBJXGM010000078.1:0-7555 GCA_046155985.1 Myxococcaceae bacterium
GTAGAGTTCGAGTTGCGGTGAGTCCTGGGCGCGGGCTTGAGGCAGCGGCTGTGAGGGGAGGCCCAGGTGGCGAAGAATCTCCCGAACGGTGAGTTGGGCAGTGACGTACGCGACGATGCGCCTTTCGCCGCCACATGTGCAGGCCAGAAGAAATGGTTCCGTACAGGAGGACTCGCTGGCTTGGTGTCGACGCAGGACGTCTGCCGATCTGTACCATCACCTCTCGCGGGAGACGCGGGCTGTGTTCGGGCCCCCTTTCAAGCCGGCCCCGAAGGGATTTGACCGGCTTCGTGCCCGTGCGGCAGGCGGAGGCGAGCAGGGTCAGTACGTGAGAACGGGGCTGCGAAGCGTCGAGCCGTCCGGAAGGGTGAGCGCGAGCCGGAAGTGGTAGCCGGAGCCGAAGTAGCCGCTGCTCGTCGCGTAGAGCTTCAGCCGGTGCACGCCAGCGGACACCTCGGGGATCGAGCTGTCCGCGTTGTTGACGAGGACGCCATCCTCCTCGACGCCGAGAAACCAGGTGGCGTCACCGGCGCGGGTGTCCCAGAACTGACTGCCCGCGGTGTTCCCGTTGGCGTCTACCGAGTGGAGCATGATCGAGGTGATGGGGCCTTGAACGGTGGCGGTGAAGACGCCGTCGGGGTTGCCGTTCGGGGTCAGCTGGAAGACGCCGATCCGGTCGAGGGTCATCGACTCAGGCGCGACGGCGAAGTCGTAGGCGGCCTGGCCCGCGACGACTGGCGAGAACTCGTGGCCTGGGTCTACGACACCCTCATCGCCGTCACGGACGTGCACCTGAAGGGACTGCGTCAGCACCGGGCAGTGCCCCTCACCAGCTGACTTTCATCCCGCCAAATCCCCAGGGAAGTCCCACAGAAAAAGCTGATGAAAGTCAGGTCAAGGACGGGTGCCGGCCCCGAATTGGCTCTGACGGGCTTCAGCGTCAAAAAAAGTTTGAATCTCCTTCTTAGGAGAATCGCTAGGGCTTTCCATGAGTTCGACGACAGGCAGAATCGATCAAGCCTGTCCTCACCAGAAACCGGAGTGAACTTGTCGTCGATAACCGCTCACCATGTCGATTCTTCCTGCGTCCATTAGTCGTCTCGTCATCACCGTCGAAGACGGTGGTTCCGATAAGCCGGAGTTCAGCGAAGCCGAACTCCTCAAAATCGTGCTCGCTGCACTTGCGCCATCGGGCAAGGTGTTTGTTCCCATCAGAGCTGGCAAGGACGGGCGCTTCCCTGCCTGGGCAGCGGCCGCGTTGGGAGCCGCCGGCACACCTGCCTCAGGAGCGCAAACGACATCACCTTCAAGCGCTTCCCTGCCTTCGAGTACCGCACTCACTCACGGACGAGTGGTCGAGTTGCGCGAACGCATCGGGTTCTTGCCCGAGCCTCATGCCCAACGCTTTCGGGACATGCTGGCAGTAGCGGAGACGAGCGCGTCGCCCGATGCCGCAATCATTGAGGTGCAAGTGGCGCTACGTGGCATCAAGCACGAGTTGGCGCCCTGGTTGGCCCTTGGGCGTCGCGTTTCCAACATTGCGAGTGAACTTCGAAAGCTGGGCGTTTCGACCAGTGTCATGGAGGAAGCGTTGGCAAACATTCGGCAGACCGCCGACGCGGGGGGTGGCCGAGACGTCGCAAGTCGTTACGAGGATGCCTGCAAGCTTCTGCGTGAAGCGGAGCGAAACGCAACGGCGAAGGACATCGTCGCTGAGTTTCGGGCATCGCTCGCCTCAGAGGTGCCGTCAGCCCAAAGTCTGCGAAGAGCACGACGCGCCTTGGACCAGCAGCGACTCACGTCATCCCTTTCTCGCCCGACAAACGGTTTTGTTCGAATTGACGATCCCGCCAAGCGTGCCGAGACGGTGACGCGGCTGCGCAGGCGCCTTTCGACACTTGAAGCGCGGGGCGTGGGAGAGCAAGGGCTAGAAGCTCAACTCGCGAGGTTGTCCGACCCGGCTCTTCCGGCCAAAGCGTTTCGTCGCGTGGCCCACGACCTCGACAAGGCGCTGGCTCAGTCTGGACAAAAGCCCCGCCCGTAAGAAACTCTTCGAGCTCCGAGGGGGAGTTGCTGTCTCGCCCGCTTTGGATTCGGGAGGAAGTTGCCACCAAAGCGGTCAATTAGCGCCCCCGTTGGTGGCAACTTCTCTGAAAAGGTGGCGTACGGACGGACCGGACTTCGGGCGATTCGCGGATCAAGGAAACATAAGCGGCCTTTTCACGGAGATGGAGAAGCAGGTGGCGCCTTGCGCGGTGGTGCTTTCTGACGCGATGTATGACTCGCGAATCGCGAGACAGACCAAGGGTAAAGCGGCTTCTTTGAGGAGCGAGTCGCCCCAAGTGGCGACGTCGCGAAGGGACGGAACGGGAAAGGCCTTCATTTGGATTTTGAGTACCAGCATGGTATATGGAGGATATGGCATCTCGACGTACGACCGTCGTCTTGACGCCTGAGGAAGAGCGGGCGCTGCGGGCTGCGAGCAAGCGCGAAGGCGTTTCACAATCCGAGCTGATCCGTCGCGGCATCCGAAGGGTGACCTCTGCCTATCGGTCCAAATCTTCGGCCCTAACAGGGTGGCTGAAGCTCAGTCCCTCTGAACGAGAACGGATCCTGGGCGACGACTTCGGCGATGCAGATGAATAACGCCCTCATCCTCGACACGGGAGGATGGCTTCTCGGGCTGGCAGGGGATGCGGAATACGCGGAGGCCATGGAAGATGCCACCGAGCTCATTGTGCCCGGCCTCGTTCTCGCCGAAGTGGACTACCACCTGCGTCGAAGGCGAACGGAAATGCGTCGCTTGCTCGAGTCATTGCACGCGCAGGGATACTCTTACGAACCCCCGACGCTGGAAGACTTGCGACGCGCCTCGGAGATCGATCGGAAGTTCGCGTCCACGGAGCTCGGGTTGGTAGATGCCACGATCGCGACACTGGCAGAGCGTCTAGGAGTCTTTCGCATCTTGACGACCGATTCCGACTTCGTCTCGGTGCGCGTCGGTGCGGGATGGCGAACGGCGCTCGACCTGGTGGTGCCTCCTCGAAGCACCCGCTAAGGGTCACGCTGCCCCGGCGGGTGAGTGGGACGGAAGGGTCCTTCAGCAAACTGCTGAATCGCCTCGTCAGCGTCGAGGCGCGTGGAGCGATCCGCGAGCGACGCGTACGTCTCGTCGAGCAAGTCTTGCGGCCCGCAGAAGATGCCGCGGTCATCCAGCGTCCTTGCAGTGGGTGCTGGCGCCAGCGTGGGCGGCCTCGAGGGAAGGCTGAGATGTCCGAGGATGGCCTTGGCCCCCCCCCTTCCCGGTGACGTGAGCCAGCACGCGGCGGATCAGCGGTCCGGCCTTTCTCTATCGCGCGCTCGGTGTCGGAGATCGCTTCTCGAGGACGGTCGACAGCCATGTCTCCAGGCTTCCCGTGTCGCTGATATCGCCTTCATATCGATGGCTGGGGATGAGCGGGACATTGTGACCGCGCGACCGCCCCCGATACACCTTCATCGGAAGACCGAGGCGAGAGATTCCACTGGGTAGCTCCTGCGTACGGACCTCCATGTAGAGCGTATCGGCGTCGGTCGTCTGCCCAACGTGAACCACCTTCGGGAATGCGAGGAGAACATCCGCGAAATCCAGGCAGGCACTGAAGCAGCGTCCGTCTGTGACGAAGAACACGCGGCCCGAGTAGCTACTCGAGGCCTCCTTCGACAACTCGGCGGGGACGAGCTCGGGCGGCTCCCGCACCAGCGATTCATGAGCGGCCAACCCGCGTCGAACCCGTTCGGCGTTCGTCGCGGCCCACTGGGTGTCGGGCGCGAGCGGACCCAACTTGCTCGCAAAGTTCGCGCGAGCTGCCTCGAGGTACTTCAAATTGGCGTCCGAGACCCGCCAGTCGACAAACGTCGCGCGACGCGTCGGCGCGACGCGTGCTCGGGCGTGAGCTTTGCCCCAGAGGCCTTCTGCGATCCGCTCTCCCCAGAGGGAGTTGCCGCCGGTGTTGCCTCGGAGGTCGAAGACCACGACCTCTTTGTGCCGCCAGCTTGGTGACTGGCTCACAACGCTTCGCAGGGCCTTCGCGTGGCTGTTGTCGAAGCTCGGGAGGGTGACCCACACGCCCTTCAAGCCGAAAGGACGCACTCCCATCTGGGGGGCGGGTCCGAATGCGCCTGCGTTCTGGCGTCGTGCGAGATCCTGCGGATCGACTCCGCGTTCGTGGAGCTCGAACGTCGTGACCCGTCCACTCCGAGACGCACGGCACGCCTTGACCGTGCTTCTCGGCAGCCCTACGTCAACGAGAAGAAACGGGGTTACCGCTACCCTCGAAGCCTCGAGAGCAGGATTTCCGAAGTAGGGAAACACGTCCCTTACGAGCAGCGTCGCAGGAGGCACGCCGTCACAGTCGAGCAGCTCACTGCCGGCCGGCGGCAAGCTGCTGTCCGCTGCATCGACTTGAGCCAGCTCGTAGCGCCCCCCTCGGAAAGAGATGATGAAGCCCATCCAGCGTGGCTCCACGTGGGTCACTCGGAATTTGAGGAACAGGTGGCCATCCCGAAATCCGGCGACGTAACGCCTGACCGCCGCCGCGTAGTCTCCAAAAGTTCGAGCCCGAGCAGCTGCCGCGAGTCCTTCGTTCAGACCCTGGTCCAGCCATTCACGAAAACCGGTGTTGAGCGGATCGACCGGACCGGGGTGGCTCGTCGAGACAGCCTCATGGATGGCCTTCAGATCGTCGGCGGCCATCGCCGCCCAGGGTGAAGGTGTCGGTGGTGGCGTTCCCGCAACGGCACAGGCGACGAACACCTGGAAGCTCAGGAGCATCTCGACCTCGTAGCGCGCCGCTTTCTCCCCGTCGACTTGGCACGTCAGAGTGATGAGGGCGAGGCGCCACTCAGGGCGGCGCGGTCTGGCGGTCAGCCGGCGCCGGGCGCGTCATGTCGTCGGCTGCGGACCCGGCAGGGTGAAGCAGAAGGTGCTGCCCTTTTCGCTCGAGCTTTCGACCCAGATTCTGCCGCCGTGCGCTTCAACGATGCATCGAGAGATGAGTCTCGCTACAACCCAATGGCCGCTTCGGCCTTCAAGCGGATCTTGGCCGCGACCGATGCGCTCGACCCCGATGTGCTCGAGTCCGACAGCACCGGCGACATGGTGACGCTGACTTCATCGCGCGGAGAAAAGTGCGTGGTGAATACCCAGCGCGCCGTGCGACAGGTTTGGGTCGCCCGCCCGCAAAAGCCAGGGCATTCATTTCAGCTGCGGCGAAGACGGCCAGTGGCGAGACGACAAGGGCAAGGGCCTCGAGTGTTGTGGGGGGGATTCTGATTCGGTTGTTACCTCCCTAACGTCGTTCTCAATGTTTTCAGGGCTTTAGCCGGACCAGGAGTTGCCATAGCTGAACAGAAAGACGGGTTTCTTCAAGTGACGCTCGACCGTACCGCGCAGAATTTTCAAGAGGAGCTGTCGAACTTCGTTCGTCGCGCGAAGGAGCAAAGCCAACAAATGGGAGGCGACGCCCCGCTCTGCGCGATTCGAGAGGAAGGAAATCTCGTCTACCTGCAGCTGGTGCCCGCCGCGAGCAAAGCCGGGGCGATCGTCACGCCCGCCCAGCGCAGCGATGGCTACGCGAAGTCGAGAACCACGCTTGTTGAACTGGAGCCCGCACCACCCCCGGATGTGTCTGGGGACCCGCCAAACACGTCGCAGACTCTGGTGGAAGATGTGAAAAAGCTGCTCCGTCGGTTTCGCGGCTAGGCTTCCGCGGCGTCCATCGCCACGAAAATCGGTTACACGGCCCTACCTCTTCGGGCTTGCTCGATGAGTGCGGAGGGCCGTGAACCTTTTTGGCGAAGCCACCGCTGAATCACCGCTGAAGCACGCAACCGCGCGACGTCACCTCCCTCCGCTAAGATCAAGGAAGCACAAACGGCCTTTTCGTGAATTGCAGAAGCAGTCGGAAGCGTCAGCGGTGTTCTATATGGGTTGGAAGACGTCGACACGAGGGTGGCCGGGGCTCGCAAAGGCGAGGGGGCGCATGGCTTGGCCGTCCTCGGCAGCGAGGTCCGAGGCCTGGGCGCAGGTGTTGGGCTGAGTCAGGCGTAGAGCTCGAGTTGTGGCGAGTCCTGTGCACGGGCTTGAGGCAGCGCCTGTGAGGGGAGGCCCAGATGCCGAAGAATCTCTCGGACGGTGGCCTGGGCCGTGACGTAGGCGACGATGCGCCTTTCGCCGCCACACTTGTCGCAGGCCAAGACGTCTTTGGCGAAGGTGCGTTTGAGGAGTTGGGCCCAGGGGATTCGCGAGGTCCGTTTTGGGCGGGTTGGGGTGTGGCCCATCGATTCTGCGAATTCGCCTGAGTCATGACAGCCGACGGCTGGCATGTCGTCTTTCGTCGTGGTTTTTGGGACGACGCGTTTGCGTACGCGGGCGTTGGGGGCGAAGACGCCGAAGAAGCGGACGAGGTTGACGCGAGGCGGAGGCACCAGGGCGGCGAGTTTTCGCAACAGGGCGAGGGGCGAGAGAACAAGCACGTGGGCGCCCGAAGCGGAGGGCCGTTTCATTCGGTAGGCGAGGTCGCCGTTGGGAAGTTGTGAAAGTCGCTCGAGAGAGAAGGGGCCCCGAGCGCCGTAGTTGGCGAGGCGCAAAAGGCCTTGTCTGTCGTTTTCGTGGACGCGCGAATTGGCGTGAAGCGAGAAGCCTTCGAGGAAGGCACAGCGCCGGCCGTTGCGGGGAGGCGTCCATTCTAGAAACGGCAGTCGCTTTGTGCGAGTGGACTGGGCGCGTAAGAAGTCGAGGGCGTCTTCTTGGGGCTCGGCGTCGTCCAGCTTTCCTGCGTCTCGAAGGAGCGCCACGGTGCGCAGCGCGACTTTGTGAAGAAGCGCTTGGACGTCTTCATCTGTGTGCACGGCACTCCCATCGAGGCCGCGTTCCTTCAGTTCGTTGAACACCATCTCCCAAGCCATGCGGCTGTCTTTGTCCCCCTGTACCATTGCCAAAATGCTCTTCTTGTCGGCCTCATCCACCCCGATGACGACAAGCGTTGGCTCGCGCTCTACCGTCGTTCGCCGCACTGAAAAGAAGGTGCCGTCCACGTACAAGTACTTGAATCGGCGCCCCGCCAATGGCCTTGAGAGAAACGTCTTCGCCGCCGGCACAATTGTCTTCAGCGCATTCGACACCTCCGAGGGCGACACCTCGATTCCCAACACGTGGCGGCTGACGTGAGACAGCATTCGCGTTGACAAACCCGCCAGATGCAAAAGCGCCAAGTCCTGCTCGAGCGCCTCGTCATATCGACGGCCCTTGGGAACAACACGACTATCAAACCGACTCGCCCGGTCGCGGGGTACGCGCACCTGCAACGCGCCAACTCCCTTCACCGAATACGTTCGCACCGAGAAGCCGTTGCGCTTGTTTTTGAGTTCCGCTTCCTGGCCCAAGAAAAGTTCGAGCTCTGCTTTCATCACCCGCTCAAGCGTTTCGCCCACACCCTGTCGAAAGTGATTGACCACTTCTCGCATCGCCAGTTTAGGCGACGCCTCGAAATGCTTGACGAGCTCAACCACGTCG
>JBJXGM010000081.1:0-10000 GCA_046155985.1 Myxococcaceae bacterium
ACCCTTCAGATGGACCAAGACCGCCGACCAGATTCTCGAGAAAATGCGTCGCTTCGGCATCCGCACCCAGCAGGCCCACGGCCAATGAGCGAACTTCTTCGAGTAATCAAAGATCCAGGGGACTAGCAGGCTGCTGAAAAACTGCTGCGCGTCCCATCTGCGGCGTTGCGGGCCCCTCCTTTCGTCCTCACGTACAGGAAGCACGCTGCGGCGAAAGGGCCTCCCGCGCCTGGCATCTCGGCCTGCTCGCGACGTTTTTCAGCAGCCTGCTAGTAGTCGTCGGGCTTCGTTTGGGGATTGTTCGTGACGTTGGCCAAGAACAGGAGCGCCCGCTGCTTGGCAATGTCTTCCAAAACTTTGAGCTCCGGAGGTGGCGGCGCACTTGGGTCCGCCGGAGCGGTCGTCGCCACGGCTTCCGTCTTTGAAGACTCTGAAGCCGCGGGCGTTGTCGCTTGAAGACGATTCGCAAAACGCGCAGCGCCTTTTGCCGGCACCTTTTCCTTCGCGTTCTTTTGCTTCGCCAAGACCTCGACGTCGGGCTTCACAATCTTCTGAGAGCTCATAATTGAATTATCGAATCATCCTGCGAAAGGGTGCGCGCTGGAAATGGCCTTGAAGTCTCTTTAACTTCAATGGCTTACACGTTCGGCTTTCGCTCGTCCTCGGCTACCTCGTGATCAACGAAGTCTAGCCCCGTCACATCGAACGGACAATCGCCGGCAATAACACGAGCGGGGAACCGCCGGTCCTCACTGGCTTTCCTTGTTCAGCGCCCCATGAGTAACATTACTTCCATGGCACTCACGCGGAAGAAAGCAACGACGCTGGCGCTCGAACCGGAGATGGACAAGCTGTTGACTCTCGCAGCAAAAGACCGCGGCATTTCGCGGTCAGAGTTCATTCGTCAACAACTTGAGCTCACCCTCGAGCAGTATCGGGAGCATCCAAAACCCATCTCGGGCGGCGTCCTGCGTCGCCGTCTGGCAGAGCGAGGCGACGAAGCCGAGCTCTTTGCCGGCCGACGTCGATGAGCACACCCGCGCTGATCTGCGACACGGGGGCGCTCTTGGACTACCTGGTCGCGGCGGCGCCCGACCACGCGGCCTTCAAGCAGGCCATCGACCGCGCCAGAGCACGCTACGTGCCCGCCCTTGTGCTTGCCGAGGTGGACTACTTCCTTCGCGACGAGCGCGACGTGATGCGAGTGCTGATGCGTGACCTCTCCCGCGGCGCGTTCACCTATGCGCCGCCAAGTCAAACGATGCTTGATCGCGCAATGGAGATCGATCGCCAGCACGCTGACCTCGCACTGGGGTTGGTGGACGCGTCCGTCGTTGCCCTTGCCGAGGAGATTGGCGTTTACCGTCTGGCCACCCGGGACATTCATGACTTCAGTGCCGTTCAACTTCGAAAAGGTCGGCATTTCGAGCTGGTCGTTCACCCGCGACGGCCTGACAGGGGGTAATCACTTTGCGACGCTTACGGCTCCAACGTCACGTGGGCGGTGGGCGGGATGGGCGTACGGAGCGACTGCGGTGAGTGTCGTTGTTCGAAACACGTTTCCTCGCTCAGCAAAAAACAACTTGGTACTTCCCTGCGGGGTCGATGGCCCTCATCGCTTCGAGGAGCGCTGATTCCATCAACAAGGCTTTGTGACGTGGGACGTTTTGCAGAGTCACAAGGTAGCGATCCGCGGAGTGAGAAAGATAGGCCGCTGGATACTCCATGCGCATGTTTCATCCCCATGACTTCGACCGAACTCCCGAGGAGACGCAGCTGGGTGAGGTGCTCAATCGCATCTCTCGACGTACCGTGGCGAAGAGCGGGTTTTACAATGCCGTGACCGAGCTCGACATGGATCTCGCTCACCTCGCCCATTTTGAGCTGCCACGTCTCGTCGGCGATACGAGCGCCAAAGAGCTCGCGTCTCTGACCGACGCCAAGGTCCTTGGGGACGTGCGATGGTGGTACTACGGGGACTCGCCCGAACGGATCGTCCTTGAGGCCCGGCATGCACTTCGATACGTGGAAGCCGCCGACCTCGGACCGGTCATCGAGCGTTACGGGGAACGCATCGCCGCCTTGAACCAACTGCTTCACCGCTTGGAGGCACTGAGGGCTGCGCACCCTAGGTTGGCGTCTTTCCAGCGCGCACCCTTCGTTGTCAGCGAATCAAAATCGATTCCGCATGCCCCTTTTGGGGAAAGCATCGAAGCGCTCCGCGCCGGGATCGTGGAGCTCGAAGGGGATCTTCAGGACCTGCACTTGTTCATGCAGGCCTGGCCAAAACCACGCCCACTCATCGCATCGAAGATCAGACGACGCCTAGCACCGAGACGAACACATGAGAACCCTCCCGCCGTTCATTGTGAGCAGCGCATTCCGCGATGATCTTGCGAGGGAGCTTCAATACAACCTCTGCATCTCCGTCCCCGGATAGTAGTACCCCAAAATCCGGTGGTAGTCCCAACGTTGTTCAGCCAGCGCGCGCGCGCCCCATTGGCACATGCCAGCGCCGTGCCCCCAGCCCCGCCCTTCGATGCGAACACCTTCGCGCACGGGCTCGACCTGAAAGTCCAAACTCTTGAGCCGCTGGTAACCCAACTTTCGGCGCAGTTCAGCACCGTCCATCCAGCGTCCACCGACGCGTAGCAGCCTGGCGCGGCCTGTCGACGAACGCGCGGCGATTCGCATCGCATCGCCCCCTAGGGCTGCCAGCTCTGGCCCCGTCACATCCAGCGTCCAGGCCTTCGGCGAAGCATTGCGGCAGGGACAATCCACGGCAGCCAGGTATGGCAAGTCTCTCGAGAGGGCATCCTTTCCAGTTTCGGTCCGCCCTCCGCACGATGAATGGAAATAGGCCTCAATCGGGGCCAGCTCCCACGTCAGCACCTCACCGCGCGTGGCTTCCGCCGCTATTCTTGCGCGCTCATCACCAGGCCGTTCGCCACGGTAAACCTGGTGCAACACGGTGCTGCCCAAATGCCACGGCTTCCCATGGGCGGCGAGTTTGCGTTGCAGCGCGTAGGTTCGAACGGCGACGGCCTGCGCTTTCAACGCTTCGCTGGGAAAACCCATGGGCATCTCTGCCGCCAACACCGACGCCACGTAGTCTTCGAGCGGGATGACGTTGACCACTTCGAGCGCGTCATCGTTCAGATGCACGACAACGTCGCCGCGAACCATCCGGCCCAAGACTTGTAACAACGGCTCTTCACCCCGCGCACGCAGTCTCACCGCACGCCCGACGACAGGGGCACCATCCAATGTGAGCCCGGATCGCCCCACCCCGACACGCACCGAATCTCGGGGAAGCGAACGAAACAGGGGCTCTTCTTCTGAATCCTCGCCAAACGCGAGGCCTCTGCCCAAAACCGTGACTTCGGTCGCCGAGGCCTCGTCCATGTCAATGCGCAGCGTCTCTAAGCCCCTGGCGCTGAAGGAAAAAACCAACAAACAGCTGAGCGCGAATCGGGGCAAAAGCACACGATGAAGTCTAGGGGTTCTCGAAAAGCCCACAAGAAACTACCCTGTCGAGCCAGGAGGCATTCATGACGATATTCCGAGGTCTCGTATTGTCGCTTCTATTCGCCGCCGCACCGGCCGTCGCCGGCGACGACTTGTCCGCCGAGAAGCTGGGACGCGTCCAGTACGAAGAAGACAAAGCGCGCGCGAAGGTCGACGCCGAGTACAAGGGACGCGACCTCACCAAGATGAACGCGGCAGACCGAAAGGCCTATCAAGCGAAACAGGATGCGGCGCTCCGCGACGTTCATCAGCAGCAGGGCGTGAATGAGAAAGACTTCGCCCGGCGCAGCGCCCGGATGAGCCCCGCCGAAAACGCTGCGGCCAAGAAAGCAGCGCGCGAAGCGCAAGAAGCTGACGTGCGCGCGCAGATTCAGAAGGAAGAAGAGGACAAGCAGGCGGGCAGGGACGTGGAAGTCATCTCCAAGGATGAAGCCAGGCGGCGCATCCGCTCCGAAGGCCCTGTGGAAGTCGGCGGAGAAGAGAAGAAGAAGTAGACGAGCCTGCTTCCAGTGTTTTCGGTGTTTTCCGTCGTGCTGGGCAGTGAACTGCCCCGGGCATGTCACCCCCATCGCCTAGAGAGCGTTCTCTCAAAAAGGAGCGAGCCATGGCACGAACAGCGGCAGCACGGAATCGGCGTAGCAAAGCGGAAGTGCAAGAAGAGTTTGACCGCCTCGCGGAGAATATCGCGGAGTCGAAACAAAACCTGGGGCCGAAGGATGCAGAACTCGCCCGTCTCAAGGAGGCGGAAACTCGCCAGAGCGTTGAAGGCGTGTCGGTCGAGTCGGTGGTCCAACAAATCTCGCATCTCAATTTCGACATCACCAAGGCCATCGCGGATGTGTCGGCGAAGCTGACTTCCGAGGTTGAACGGCTCACCCAAGTCCGAGAAGCGGTCGCGTTGGAGAAGAAGGAACTCGAGCGTCTTCACCAAATCGACGTCGCCGCCACCTCCCTCGACCACCTGGTGGAAGAGTTTCGCGCGAAGCAGGCCGAGCTTGAATCCGAAATCTCCACGCGGCGAAGCACGTGGCTTGAGGAGCGGCAGGCACACGACCGCGACCAAAGAGAAGCTGAAGAAGCGCTCAAGAAGCAACGCCAGCGCGAAACGGAAGACTACGAATACAAGAAGGCCCTGGAACGCAAGAAGAACCAAGACAAGTATGACGAGGAGATGCGCCTTCTCGAGAAAACAAACCAGGAAAAACGCGAAGCGCTCGAGAAGGCTTGGCAGGATCGCGAGGCGGCACTCAAGGCGGCAGAGGACGAGCTCGCTCGCTGCAGACTGGATGTGGCAGCGTTCCCAGCGCGGTTGAAAGAAGAGCGCGACCGCGCAGTGGCAGAAGCGTCTGCGACCCTTCGCCAATCTGCCGAGCAACAAATTCTGCTCCTCAAGAAGGACATGGAGTCCGAAAAGAGGGTCTCCGAACTGCGCATTCACTCGCTCGAGGAGGCAAACGTGGCGCTCGCCGGCCAGCGTGAGCTTCTTTCGCGGCAGCTCGAAGAAGCCAAGAAGCAGGTGCAAGACATCGCGCTCAAAGCCATCGAGGGGGCCTCCGGAGCCAACGCGCTGGCCCACATCAACAAGATAGCGATGGAACAGGCGAAAACACGGATGGGTCAGGGCTGACCGAAACTGTGCCGGTACGGGGTATGCTATCAAGGATGGCAACTCCGTCCGGCGCTCAGCTCCAAACCGCGTTAGAGAACGCCGGAAGGTTCTTCATGGGCGACGCCGACGTGCAACGCGCCATGCGCCGCCTGGTTGAATCGCTGGAGAAAGCCGAGATTCCGTACGCCATTGTTGGGGCGATGGCCCTCAACGCTTTCGGATACGAACGCGTGACGCGAGATGTCGATGTTCTTCTGACGCGTGAAGGACTTGGGCTATTTCGTCAGAAGTATTTGGGACGCGGCTACGTCGAGAAGTTTCCCGGAAGCAAGGGGCTGCGTGACACAGAGAACAACGTCGCGATCGATGTCATCCTTGCAGGGGAATTTCCGGGGGATGGCCGGCCCAAGCCGGTGGTGTTTCCCGATCCCGCCGAAGCTTCCAAGGAGGGGACCGGAGTTGCCCTTCTCCCGATCGCCAAGCTGATCGAACTGAAGCTTGCATCGGGCATGAGCGCACCGCATCGCTTGCGAGATCTGGCAGACGTGCTCGAGCTCATTCGAATCAATCGCCTGAGTGAGGACCTGGCCGGGGCGCTCGACCCGTCCGTCCGCACCAAATATCGCGAACTCTGGAAGGCTGCGTCCGAGGCAACTCCCGAGGAATAGGGTCAGCCGTGCCATCGGGTCCACACGGCGTCGTACGGACACGAACAATCCGTGTCCTCGGGCTCGGGGTAAGTGAACAATTCGCCCCGAAAGTTACGAAACCGGGTCTCCTGCGCCGTCTGTTCGACAACGTAGTTGGGCTGAAGCGTCACTTTGCCGCCGCCTTCGGGAAGGTCTACCGCGAAGTGCGGAACGGCGAGCCCGCTGGTGTGGCCGCGAAGCGCTTCCAAAATTTGAACGCCTGCATGCAGCGGCGTTCTCAAGTGTTCAAGCCCTTCGGCCAAGTCCATCTGGTGCAAGTAGTACGGCCGCACACGCACGCGAAGGAGGGCATGCGAGAGTTCTCGGATGATTCGAGCATCCGAATTCACGCGGCGCATTAGGACGGCCTGATTTTCGACCGGAACGCCATGGTCCACCAGTCGTTCACACGCCTCGCGTGCCTCTCGCGTCAGTTCTTTAGGATGATTGAAATGCGTCACCACAAACGTCGGGCCGTGCTGACGCAACACCCGACACAGGACGTCATCGACGCGCATGGGCAAACACACCGGAATTCGCGTACCAATGCGCACCATCTCGACGTGCCCAATGGCGTGAAGTTCTGCCAGCAGCTGCCCCAGTCGATCGTCGCTCAGCAGCAGTGGGTCTCCACCTGAAATCAAGACGTCCCGCACCTCTGGATGCGCACGGACGTAATCGATGGCCTCTTGTTGCGCGGCCCGCCCAAACGCAGCCTCACCGCCGTTGGTGATCCGCCGCCGCGTGCAATGGCGGCAATAGACGGAGCAGTGGTCCACTGCAATGAACAACACGCGGTCCGGATACTTGTGAACAATGCCCGGCACGGGCCGGTGGGTGTCCTCCCCCAGCGGGTCCCGACGCTCGCCGCGCCGCACACGCGCTTCAGCGCGGGTGGGAATGCACTGCATCCGAATCGGGCAAAAGGGATGTTCCCGGTCCAGCAGCGACAGGTAGTAGGGCGAAATTCCGAGACGAAAAATGTCTTGGGTTTCGACGCAGCCCGCGCGTTCGTCCGGCGTCAGCGGCACCAACGCTTCAAGTGCGACCAGCGACCGAATGGCGTGCCGCTGCTGCCAGCGCCAATCGCCCCAATCGGACTCAAGCACTTCGCCAAACATCGTCCGTGGCGGATCAGGACGCCACGGCTTCACGCCCCAGCCTTCGTCCCTGCACTCTGCTTCCAGTATTCCTGTCCGGCTTCCGGCAGCGTATAGATGGGGTCGTAGTACTCGTAACGACGCGACAGCGCTTCCGGGTCCGAAAGCTCGATGCCCGTGAGGTAATTCTTGGTCCAGTAAGAAATCCCGCGCTCGCGGTCGTACTCCGCCACTTGATGGACCCACCGCTTGCCGACAAACGGCACATCGCAAACGATGCGCGGCGTCGCAAAACCCGGCAGGTAGCCCATGATGTCGTGCTGCAATTGTTGCGCTTCGAACACCGCCACGCGCCAATGCTCGGCATTCGGAATCATGTCGCACATGTAGAAGTAATACGGGAGAATTTTGGCCTGGTCTTGCAGCGCAAAAGCGAGCTCCAACAGGGAGCGGGCGCTGTCGTTCACGCCACGAAGCAACACGCCTTGGTTGCGAACATCGCGAAAACCCATCTCGTGCAAGCGCCGAACAGCCTTCGCGACCAGCGGGGTGACTTGTTGTGCACTGTTGATATGCGTGTGCACAGCCAGGTCTACGCCCCGTTCAAAGGCTTTCTTGGCAAGGCGCTCCAGTCCCTGCATCACGGTGTCCTGCAAGAAATGCTGCGGAATCGCCATCAGCCCCTTACTCGCCAGCCGGATGTCACGAATGTTCGGGACATCCATCAACGCCGAGATAAATGGCTCAAGCTGCTGAATGGGCATGTTCGCAATATCGCCACCCGAAACAACCACGTCTCGCACTGAAGGCGTCTTGCGCAGGTATTCGAGAATCTGCTCGTGCCGCTCTTTGGGCCCGGTCTTGAACTTGAGCTTATCGACTTGCGGCACGTCGTTGCCCACCAAGTCCATGCGCGTGCAGTGACCGCAGTACTGGGGACACGTCGACAGCATCTCGGCCAACACCTTGGTGGGGTAGCGGTGCGTCAGCCCCTCAACCACCCACATTTCTGCTTCGTGGAGACTGTCGCGACTCGCTTTGGGATGGCTTGGCCAATCCGTCCGCCGATCTTCAAACGCCGGGAGCATGTAGCGACGAACCGGATCTCCCCACAGGTCCTCCAGTTGCATCGTGTTGAGCATCTGCGGCGTCACGAGAATTGACATCGTCGCGCGCTCTTTTTGGTCGCGCTCCATGCTGGCCAGCAGCGTGTCTGGCAAGAGCGCCCCGAGTGCAGCCTTCAGTTCGCGCAGGTTCTTCACCGTGTGCTTGCGCTGCCAAAGTGCGCTTTCCCACTCTTCGCGGCTCACCGCCGCATAGGCCGGAATGCGCCGCCAATCGGGTTCTTCGAAAGGCCGGCGCGGCGTGTACTGGTAGGGCTGACGGCCTGCGTCTGATGCAGTGATGGGCATCACGAGAGATCTAACGTACCAGAGTCACGGCTTGGGCCCAGCCCCATCTTGAGTGACTTGGGGCGCGTCTTGCACATCGATGGGCAAATGGGCCGGCGGCTCCACCGGTAGTTCGGCCGGTGGCTCTGCACTCGGCGGATTCGCCTCGGATTCGAGCTGGAGATTCAGGGCCTCGGCACGACGCCCGGGCTCAACACGCAGTGGAACGCGCAGCCCGCGATAACCCCAAGCCTGAACGATGACTTCATACTCTCCCGGTGGAAGTTCGACTGTTTCCCCACTTCTGACCGAACGACCGCCGACGAGGATGGCGACACCTTCACCGGGCGTTGTCGTGATCTGCACCACTCCGGGTCGCGAGGCGGCACGAATCGACAACCCGATCACGATGGCGAGCGCGACCAGGATCGCGCCACTCGCGAGCAGCACGCGAGGGGCTCTCACCCACTTCGCCCAGTTTGGCGAGCGCAGGATGTTCCACAGCGGAAGACTCCAGTGCACACGCTTCAACACCGGAACAGCACTCGCTGGAGCGACGACGCCGCCTGGCTTGATATCGGCAGAACGACCCAGCGGCCTCGGAGCGGGTGGCAACGGCGACTTGCGCGTCGAAGCGGGTGGCAGTGGCGCGGGCAAGATGCGCGTGGCCTCCTGCGGAACTGCCGGCGTGGGCAGGTCTGCGGCAGTTGGCCTTGCACGGACAACGGTCGCACCCTCCACGGGGTTGTCTCCAATGACCACCTGAGCGCCGGTCGGCGGCGTCAGGTCGAGATCGCTCAAGGAGTCTCGCGAGACGATGGGCGCGGCTTCCAACGTGGACGCCGCGACCACTTGTGTTTTTTCCGAAGAGGTGGACATCACGGTGTCTTCGTTGGCCCAGGGCGCTGCGGCGTTGGACGGGACCTCGACAACCCCCGAGTCTTCGATGCTGGGAGGCCGCTCAATCAGATCGAACCGCCCCAATCGCTCCTGCTCCCGGCGCAAATCCTCCGGGAACGACGCCTTCATGTACTCGGCGAGGTGCCGCCCCGAAAAAACACGTTCCGGCTGGACGACAAACCGCATGAGGTCTTCCTGGAACTCCGCACCCGTTTGGTAGCGAGCGCCGGGGTCACGCGACAGCGCGCGCATCACGACAGCTTCCAGCGGGGCCGGCACTTGCCCATTGAACTGCGTGACCGGCGGAATGACGGCTGTTCGAACACGTTCCAGGGTTGAAAAGTCCGACTCGCCAACAAAGAGTCGCTCGCTCGTCAGCATTTCGTAGAGCATCACGCCGGCTGCAAAGAGGTCACTGCGCCCATCGACAGGATGCCCAAGCACCTGCTCAGGGCTCATGTAAGCGAACTTGCCCTTGAGAATGCCCGCCTGAGTCTGCTGATTTCGATTCGCCGCTTTTGCGATACCGAAATCAATAATTTTCACTTCACCGTCGTACGAAATCAGAATGTTCTGCGGCGTGATGTCGCGGTGGATGATGCCCAGCGGCTTCCCCCGGCGGTCGTGTCTGCGGTGCGCATAGTCCAAACCTTCGCAAACTTTTGAAGCGATGAATGCCGCCTGCTGTATCGGCATCGGATTCCCCTGTCGCCGATGCAATTCAACCAGCGTGCGCAGGTCCTTTCCCGACACGTATTCCATCGCGATGTAAAACGTGTTCTG
>JBJXGM010000084.1:0-17302 GCA_046155985.1 Myxococcaceae bacterium
GCCCTTGTTGCCCCGGGCGCCGAACTGCACGAGACCGTCGAGGTGGGTCCTTTTGCAGTGATTGGCCCCAAGGTTCGAATCGATGCGCGCACAACGGTCGGCCCACACGCCGTCATCGAAGGGCGCACCCGCATCGGTCAGGGCAATCGCATTTTCCAGTTCGCGGCGCTGGGCGCGATTCCGCAGGATCTCAAGTACGCTGGCGAAGACACTGAATTGGTCATCGGCGATGACAACCAAATTCGGGAATTCGCGACGCTGCACATCGGGACCCAGAGCGGCGATGGCGTGACGCGAATCGGCCATCGAAATCTGTTCATGGCCAACAGCCACGTGGCCCATGACTGCCGCGTGGGCGAAGGCTGCATTCTGGCCAACAGTGTCGCTTTGGCCGGGCATGTGCAAATGGGCAATCACGTCACGTGTGGCGGCCTGTCGGGGGTTCATCAGTTTACGCGCCTGGGCGACTATTCGTTCATCGCCGGGGGCGCGATGGTGGGAATGGATGTGCCGCCGTATTGCACGGCGCAAGGGGACAGGGCCGAGCTGGTGGGCCTCAACGCGGTGGGATTGACGCGGCATGGATTCACAGAGGAACAAATTCTGCGAATCAAAGAAGCGTACCGCGTGCTTTTCCGCTCCAAGCTCGGGCTGAATGAGGCGCTTGCCAAGCTTCGTGCAGAGCATGCGGGGCACCCCGAAATCGACCGACTTTTGGATTTCGTGGGCAGCTCCACGCGTGGCATCACGCGATAGGGCAAGCCGGAGAGTGTCGCCATGCAGGTGCTCGGGCTGATTGCGGGGAGTGGCAAGTTGCCACACCTGGTCGCGCGTGGTGCGAAGGCGGCGGGTCGCCGCGTTGTCGCCGTGGCCCACAAAGGTGAGACGGACCCCGCGCTGGCGGACGTCGTCGACGCACTGGCCTGGATTCACGTGGGGCAGGTGGGGCGACTCGCGCGCCAGCTGCGCGACATGGGTGCCTCCGAAGCCGCGATGGCCGGCGGCATCAGCCGGGTGAAGAGTTTTCGTTCGGCCCGGTTGGATTGGGGTGCGTGGGGTGTGCTTCGGCATGTGCGGTCGTTTCGAGACGACGGCATGCTGCGCGCGATTGCGGCGTACCTCGACGCGGAAGGCGTGCGCGTCGTGGCCCCCACACAGTTCTTACAGGACTGCACCGTTCCGGAGGGCCTTCTTGCTGGCGCGCGGCTGAGCGAAGACGAGGAGAAAGATGTTCGCCTCGGGTTTGACGTTGCGGTGCGGCTGGGCGAGGTCGACGTCGGACAAACCGTCGTGGTTCGGCATGGCCTGGTTTTGGCACTGGAGGCGATTGAAGGCACCGACGCAGCGATTCTGCGCGCCGGAGCGCTGGCAGGCCCCGGTGCCGTTGTCGTGAAACGTTGCAAACCTGCGCAGGATGAGCGGTTTGATTTGCCAGCCATTGGCCTCGGGACGCTGGCGGCGATGCGGTCGGCTTCAGCGCGTGTGCTGGCTGTCCACGCCGGCAAAACACTGCTCTTGGATGGCGCCGCATTTATCGAAGAGGCAAATCGTCTCGGCATCACCGTTGTTGGATGGTCGGTACCGTGAGCCATCCGGTGTTTTCTGACCGAGAACTCAACGGAGAGACCTTGCTCCGCGAGATTGGCGCGCTTCGGTCGGCCCGCGTGCCCCAAGTGCGGATTCACGAATGCGCGCTCTTGCTGGAGCCGGGGCTCGACGTTCCCATCGCCAGCGAGCGTCTTCGAAGCGCCGCGCTCGGGCGATTCGCAGACGAACCGTCGCTCGCGCAACTGTTGACCCGATGGGCGGCGCGCCTGCGTACGCCAGAAGATGTTCGGGCGCTGACCGGCCATTTGCGCAGACTGGCACTGTCATCTGCGCTCATTCGCGCGATGTGGGTGGCAGCACCCCGACTGCACGGGGGTGGTACGCCGTGAAGGACAACGCACGAGCGCAGTTGGAGCGTGCCGCGCTAGAGCGCGCCAGCGCGCTTTCGACGGACGAGCGCGAGAGATGGAACGCACTGCGCGAGCGTGTCCGCAGCGCGTTTCAATCCACCTGTTTGGATGAGGCTTGGGTGGCCGGACATGCGTTGGATACCTTGGAGTCGTTTGCCGAGAGCATGAAGGGCCTGACCGACGCGGCGTTGGCCGCGGCGATTCAAAGTCCTGCAGGCGAGGCGCTTGATCCACTCGCAGCGTTTGAGAGAAATGGGCACGTGATTCGTCCTTCCGCGCATTCCCCCGATGCGCTGCTGGCGCCTTCGCTGCCTCCCAGAAAAACGGTTGGGGTTCGAGTTTCAGCGACGAAGACGGCGGCCCACCAAGCCGCCTTGCGCGACCTGGGGCAAAGCGACGTCAAGCCGACGGTGGCGCGTGGCGTCGCAGACGACTTGTTTTCAGACGCGGGCAGGGCATTTGGCGTGAGATTTCGAGAGTTCCCCGTGGACACAGGTGACGTCCGCCTCGAGGCTGCTCTGGAGAAAATGGCTGCCGCTTTGGCGCACGGGTTTCCCATCCCCGTTGTCTTGGGCGCACGCGCAGGAGATTTTGCCCGCTATGCCTTGGTTGTTCAGATGTTTGGCGAAGGGAAACGGCAGGCGTTTCAGCTGCACGACCCGTTCGCCAACGAAACCGTGTGGGTGAACGCGCGCGACGTTTTGGCGCGCAAAGACCTTCCATTTGAAGACACCTCGTTGCGGCGGGTGACGCGCGTGGCATTGCCCGAGCGGTTTCGCTAAGCGCGCGGCGAAGCGCGAAGGACCTCAAGCACCTCAGCCGCAGCGCGTGCTGTCGCACCCGGCTCACCCAAGCGTTCCCGAACCTCGCGCATGCCCGCGAGTTGTGCATCGCGTGCGGGTCCCGCATCCCAGACGCGCTGAATTTCATCGACGATGCGTTCGGGTGTCATGTCGTCTTGAAGCAGTTCCGGAACCACGGCGCGCTCCGCCAAGAGGTTGACCAGCGACACGTGCGACACGCGCAGCATCGCGCGGCCGACCCAGTAGGTCATCGGGGAAACCCGGTAGACAACAACGAGCGGACGCTGCATGAGTCCTGCCTCAAGCGCGGCGGTGCCCGATGCCACGACCGCCGCGTCGCTGGCCCCGACAGCGTCGGCGGCTTGTCCGCGAACAAGAATGGGTTCGACCCGGTGAGCTCGAAAAACCTGGCGGACTTCTTCGTCACTGACGAGCGGCGCCAACGGAACCACACACTGAAGTGTCGGACGCAAAGCCTGGAGCTTTGCCGCAGACTCGGCCAAGACCGGTAGGATGCGGGCGATTTCGGAGGCACGGCTCCCGGGCAATAGCGCGACTGTGGGCCGGTGAGGGTCAAGCCCGAGCTTCGAACGAAAAGACGCCGCGGGTCCCGGCTGAGGAAGATGGTCGAGCAGCGGATTGCCAACATAGCGCGCGGAGACGCCGTGCTCTCGGTAGAACGCTTCCTCAAACGGCAAGATGCAGAGCATTTTGGAGACGTCGCGGGCAATGGCCCGAACGCGCCCTGACCGCCAGGCCCACAACATCGGGCTGATGAAATAGATGACCGGGATGCCCAAGCGTCGCAGTCGGCGGGCCAAGCGCAGGTTGAAGTCCGGAACGTCCACCAAGAGCGCAGCGTCTGGACGGCGTTTTTCGGCGGCAGCGGTCAGCGCGCCGAAAATTTTGAGAATGCGAGGCAATTTCGGGAGCACCTCGCTGATGCCCATGACAGAAATCTCTTCGGCGCCAAACAGTTGTTCCTGGCCCGCAGCGCGCAGCTGTTCGCCACCCATGCCAAAGCATTTGAGGTCGGGCACGGCCGCGGAGACGGCACGCAAGACGGCGGCTGCATGTTGGTCACCGGAGGCTTCTCCGGCAACGACCAAAAGCTGCACCCCGAACCCTCCTTGGGAACACCCGCGACACACACGACAACGCGTCCGCCGACGTACTATCTGTACCCCCCTGGAGCAATGGCACACTCTTCACGACAGCATCTGCTGGGGCTTTGGAAGCGCTGGGGCCGGGCGCACCAAGGGCCTCTGCTTCGAGCCGCCGGGGCCATGGCCGTGCTTGCCGCCTGCAACGCTGGGCTCGCGTTGCTTGCCGGACCCGCAGTTCGGACCTTGATAGGGAGCGGGCCCGCGCAGGTGACGCTCCCAGGGCTTGCGGGACGTTGGGTTCCACCCCTGGATGTCGCGAGCGCTCCTCGCTTCCTCGTGGGGGCGTTACTTGTGGTCGCTGTCTTCAAAGGTGTCGCGTACTTTTTGCAGTTCTATTGGGCAGGCGACTTCGCCCAACGGGTGGTCTCACACATTCGTGGCGACGTTGCGGAGCACTTGCTTCACGTTTCTCCCCTTCAACTTCGGCAAGAGCGCATCGGAGAGAAGCTCACCGTGGCCACGTCGGATGTGTCGGTGGTGGAGACTGCCGCGCACAGCGCCGTTCCAGCCTTCGCACGCGACGGCCTGCAACTGTTGGCACTGTTCGCCGCGGCTTTCGTCATTGACCCTTCCAAAGTGTGGATCTGTCTCGTGCTTGCGGTTTTCGCGGCATCGCCCGCAGCACGGCTGACGCGGGGGGTTGTCCGTCGCACGCAAGAGGGTCAGTCGCGGCTTGGAAAGATGGGCGCGCGATTTTTGGAAGGCTTGCGCGAACGCCGCACCCTTCAAGCCTTCGGCGCCCAGGCTTTCGAAGTGCAACGTTTCGCCCAAGAAGGGCAGGCGCACCGGCGATTGTTGGTTCGCGCAGCCGCGCGAAAGGCCGCGGTTCCAGCCTTGCTCGAGTGGTCGGCTGCCGCAGCCCTTGTCGCAACAATTGTCTTCGGATTTTCCGGAATGAGCGATCCCGCGGCAACCCTTTCGTTCTGTACAGTACTGGTCTTGGCTTACCAGCCCGCCAAGGAGCTTGGCCGAACGAGCCAAATGTTGGCGCAGGCTGCCGTATCCGCAGAACGTCTTCTGAACCTCTCCGGCAACGCCACGGGACTTCCAGTGTTGGGCGCAGGCGAAGTAGCCCCGCTGTCATCGGAGATTCGATTCGAACAGGTCGCATTTGCATATGGCGAAAGGGCAAGACCTGTGCTCAAGCGCGTTTCGCTGACCATTCCGCAAGGGAAAGTGGTTGCGGTCGTGGGCCGCAGTGGCGCCGGCAAAAGCACCCTGATGGCGTTGCTCATGCGTTGGGCAGAGCCAGCGGCGGGGCGCATTCTCTGGGACGGTTGCGACATCGGGCAGTTCTCAGCGCCATCGCTTCGTCGGCACATCGCGTATGTCATGCAAGAGCCCTTTCTCTATGGCAGCAGCGTTCTCGAGAACCTTCGCCTCGGTCGACCGCAAGCGTCCAAGGACGAAGTGTTGAGGGCGTGTGCGGAGGCGCGCGCCAGCGACGTGATTGCACAGCTTCCCCAGGGCGTGGACACTGTTCTCGGTGAGGCGGGTCTCAATCTCAGTGGTGGTCAGCGGCAGCGTCTCTGCATCGCACGCGCGCTCGTTCAGGATGCACCGGTGTGGCTTTTGGACGAACCCTGGGCAAGTTTGGATGCGGAGAATGCGCGCGAAGTCGCGCTGGCGTTGCGTGATGCTGTGCGCGGGCGAACGGCGCTGTTGATTTCTCACACGCTGGCGCTGACTGCCGATGCTGATCACATTTGTGTTCTGCACGAAGGTGAGATTTCAGAGAGCGGAACCCACGCCGCGCTCCTTGAAAAAGCCGGGGAGTATGCGCGTCTTTGGTCGCTGCAGATGCAAGGACGTGCCGCGTGAATGCGCGCTGGAACCCACCTTTAGCGCGCAGACTTGTGCGGTGGCTTTTCGGCAGCGTGCTTGGACTGTTCGCGATCGTTGTCGGACGCGCAGGCCTCGAGGGCTGGCAGCTCGCAAGCCCCGATCAAGACTTTCCGTCGCCTCCTGGGGTGAAACGCCAGATTCGCGGCGCATACCACGTTCATTCGAGCGCGTCTGACGGTCGACGAGACGTTGCGGAAATCGCCCTTCAAGCGGCGCGGGCCCGTCTGGATTTCGTCATTCTGACGGATCACAATCCGACGGAATTGCCTCGGCCGCGGCGTGAGCAGGGCGTGCTCCTTCTTTTCGAGCAAGAACTTTCGACACCCTACGGCCACGTTGTGGCCTTGGGTGTTTCCGCGCCACTTCGAGACAGCCTGACGGACCAACCCATTCGTGACATTCAAGCAGCGGGAGGTGTTGCGCTGCTGGCACACCCGATTCAGCGACGGAACCCATGGCGCGATGTGCAAGCGGCGCAAACGGCGGATGGTCTGGAGTTGATTTCGGGTGATACCGACTGGCGCAATGCGCTCGCATCGCCTTGGGCCACTTTGTTGCCTGCGCTCGGGGCAAGTGTGTGGGGTGGGCAGTGGGGTCTCATGGCCATGAGCCGACCTGACCCCGGTGTTCGCGAGTGGCTGCTTGGAATGTCCGATGAGCGAACGCGGCTCTCGCCGTGCGCGCTGGATGCTCACGGATGGCCTTCTTACGAGGCCGCTTTTCGAACATGGGCGAACTTCTTGCCTCGGACCTCCCTTCCGGACGATGCGGAGCAAGCCGCGCGCGAAATTCTGAGCGAGTTTCGGAAGGGGACGACCTTTTGCGGTGTGCCGAGTCTGGCGCCGCCCGACGGGTTTGCGGTCTTCGGGTCTGCGGATGGGTCGCTGCGCGTGGGCGAAGAAGTTCGTCTTCAGATTCCTGCTGCGCCGGGTTGGGAGTCGAGGGTCGACATCCACGGCGCTGCCACGTGGCATGGACCGACCCAGACGGTTCGCATGACACGCCCGGGTCTTTGGCTGGCAGAAGTGTGGGTGCGGCGCGCGAAGCGCGGTGGACGTTGGGTTCCGTGGATTGTCGCATCCCCAGTGAGGGTCAGGTGACGCTGCTTCGGCGCCTTCCGTACATCGTGGCCAGTTACGTGGCGTTTTGGGTTGCTGCGCCTTTTCTGCTCCTCCATCCCAAGACACGGCCAGGTCTTCGCCAGCGCTTGGGTTTTTTTCGTGTGGGTGAGTTGCCCGTGCGGGACGGCGTTCGGGTTTGGTTCCATGGTGCCAGCGCGGGCGACCTCTTGGCGCTGGCGCCGATGATTGAGGGACTTCGCGCGGCGCGACCCGATGTGGTGATCACAGTGTCCACGCTCACGAACACGGGCCGTTGGATGGCGGAAAAGCGTTTGGCGAGCTTCGTCGATGCCATTGTGTATGCGCCCTATGACTTGTGGGGTGCGACACGGCGAGCGATGCGCGCGGCGCGACCCGCGCTGGTCGTCTTGGAATATGCCGAACTCTGGCCCAACTGGGTGTTTGCGGCGCGTGAGGTCGGTGCGCAGCTGGTGCTCACCAATGGACGTCTTTCGCCACACCGCGTTCGTGGCTACCGTTGGCTGTTTCTCCTCTGCGGCAATCTCTTGAAGGAATTCGCGCGTCTCTTGATGCGCGACGCCGAGGAAGCCGGGCGTGCGAGAGAGCTCGGGGCACACCCCGAAGCCGTCCTCGCGACCGGAAACACCAAGTTCGATGCGCTCGTTCCGCAGATTCCCGCAATCGACGAAGTCGCGCTTCGCACGGCCCTTAGACTGGACGTCAGCCGCCCCGTGTTAATGGCGGGAAGCACCCATGAAGGCGAAGAGTCGCTCTTGCTGGAAGCTTTTCGTCAGCTTCGGGTGGCGCATCCGACCCTGCAGCTTTTGCTTGCACCCCGGTATGTGGATCGCGCGACGCGTGTCGAAAATTTGGCGGTGTCGCTCGGCTTTCGTGTTTGCCGGCGCTCGGGTGCCGGGAACGCCGTTGCCCACCCCGACGTGGTTGTCCTGGACACCATCGGGGAGCTCTCGCGCGCCTACCGGTTGGCCTCACTCGTGTTCGTGGGAGGGTCCTTCACGCATCGCGGCGGGCAAAATGTTCTGGAACCCGCTGCCCAGGGCAGGCCCGTTTTGTTCGGGCCTCACATGGAGAATTTTCGCGACAGCGTTCAAGTCTTGCTGGGCCGAGGGGGCGTTCAAGTCAAAGACATCGAGCAGCTTGTCCGCGTGGCGGGTGAGTTGCTCGCACGGCCAGAGCAGGCCCAGGGCCTTGGTGAGATGGCCCAGGCCGCGGTCAGGCAAGTGTCTGGGGCAAGCGCTCGCAACGTCGATGTTCTCCTTTCGGTGCTGGCGTTGGCCTCGGGGATGTCGGGGTCGCACCGCCAGGTTGTCCCCAAAGGTTGGGGATCACGTCTGGAGGCATACTGGTTTCCAAAGCATCCTGCACCGGCCTGGACACGTGTTGTTTCGATAGTGTTCGGCTGGTTGATGTTTCCGTACCAGCTCAGTTTCTGGTGGCGAATGCGGCGTTGGCACCGTGGTGCGCGTGGCGCGAAGATTCCGCGCGCACGCGTTGTGTCGGTCGGAAGTCTCTACGTCGGCGGCGCGGGCAAGACCCCGGTGGTCATCGCGCTCGCGCAGCGGGCGGCTGCCGCAGGACAGCGCGTCGCCGTGGTGACGCGTGGATACGGACGGCGCAGTCACCAACCCATCCTGTTGCGGGTGGGCGAGACGGTGCCCGACGCCGCCCATGCGGGTGACGAACCCTTGCTGATACTGAGGCGGTGTCCCGGCGTCGTTGTCGCTGTTGGCCCACGCCGCGACGTATTGGCAAAACGTGTCTGCGAGGAAGACGGGGTGACCCTCATCCTCCTGGATGATGGTTTTCAGCAACAAGACGTCAGCCCAGATGAAAATTGGGTGGTGCTCGATGGACGAGTTGGACTCGGGAACGGCGAGTTGCTGCCCCTTGGACCGCTGCGCGAACCGAAGGAAGCGCTTGCACGCGCCTCCGTACTCTGGTTGCAAGGCGTCGATCAGACTGCGCGTCAGTTGACCCCGCCTGCATGGAATGGCCCAGTGGTTCGCGCAGAACATGTTGTGCGCTGGGTGGAGGAAGCCAACGGAGCCCTGGCCGTCGCAACCTCCCTCGCCGGCAAGCGTGTGATTGCCTTTTGTGGTATCGCGCGGCCGTCGCGATTTTTTGAGACCGTCGCCATGGCCGGCTGTCGCGTGCATTCCCAACACGCGTTTCCAGACCATCACGCTTTCTCCGCAGGAGAACTCGGTCGACTTGAAGAAACCGCGGCCCAAGAAGGCGCTCTGCTTCTGACCACGGAAAAGGACAAGGTTCGTCTTCCCTCGGGGTTTCCTGCCGCAGCGCTTCGTCTGGATGTTGAAGTTACGAGCGGCGAAACGATTCTGCGCAGTCGTTTGGGGTGCTAAACGACCGTTCACGATTATCGAAGAGTCGTTTAGCGACACACGCGGTTCGTTATAGAAGGGCTCCGATGGTGCGTCGTGCCTGGTTCGTTGCCTTGGGTTTGGGGACAGCTTGGGGAGTGGCCGCCCAGCCGCCGCTTTTGGAGAAACCCACGGCCTCGCTTGCGCTGGAGGAAGTCCTGGCCTCCGTGACGCGTCACTATCCGCTCATCGAAGCCGTCCGGCAGGAAACACAAGTCGCTCAAATGGACTTGTTGAGTGCCCAAGGCGGGTTCGACCCAGAGCTGCGCGCGCGGGGGACTGTCATTCCCATCGGCCCATACCCGTACACGCGTGTGGACACTTTCGTCGCGCAGGCCACGCCGTTTTGGGGTGCCAATTTCTTTGGGGGTTGGCGGTACGGCAGCGGAGACATTCCCCCCTACTACGGCAATTTGGAAACACTGAGTTTCGGCGAGTTGCGCGTGGGCGCAAACGTCCCGTTGTGGCGCAATGGTCCCATCGACCGTCGTCGCGCCACCATTGAGCGTTCGGAACTCGGCGTGAGTGTGGCGTCCCAGGCAGTGGTGGCGAGCGAGTTGGATGCCTCGCGGACGGCGGCGCATCGCTATTGGGACTGGGTGGCTGCGGGCAAACGAAAAGCCATCGCTCAAGAGCTTTTCGCCATTGCGCGTGAACGCGACGGGCAGATCGCGCAGCGCGTTCGGCAGGGTGACTTGCCCGCGTTTGAGCGCATCGACAACCAGCGTGCTCTCGTGCAACGGGAGTCGCAGGTCGTCGCCGCGGAACGCCTGGTGCAGCAAACGGCGCTGGAGTTGTCGCTGTTCTTGCGCACTGAAGAAGGCACGCCCCTTTTGCCGTCGAGTGAACGTTTGCCCAACTTCCCCGAGCCTGAGGGAACGCCAACCGTGGATGCTGAAGCCCTGGCAGGCGTCATGTCACGTCGGCCAGATGTGGCCAGGCTGAGTGCGCAGGCGAACCAGCAGCGTGTGGATGCGCGACTTGCGAGCAATCAGGAAGCGCCCCTGATCGACGTGACAGTGGCTGCAGCCAAGGACTTCGGTGGTGGCAACACGCGACTGGGGCGGCCCGAGCTCGAGGTGGGGTTGTCGATCGACATTCCTATCTTGAATCGAGGGGCGCGTGGTCGAACGGGCGCGGCGCGGGCTGCAGCCGTACGCGCCGATGCGCTTGTTCAGTTGCAGAAGGAGCGGAGCGTGGTCGAAGTGCGCGACGCCCTCTCCGCGGTGGACGCTGCGCGTCAGCGCGTTGTTTTGGCGAGGCGGGAACGGGATGCCGCCCGTGAACTGGCCAAGGGGGAACGCACCCGCTTGAACCAAGGGGACAGCAGCCTGTTGTTCGTCAACCTTCGGGAACAAACTGCCGCGGAAGCCGAAGTTCGCGAAGTGGATGCGTTGGCCGAGTACTTCAAGGCGACCGCGACATTGCGCGCCGCCATGGCGTTGCCGCTGCGTGAAATGGAGAAGAAATGACCGCCGTATCGAACGCAGAGACGGAGTCTGGGGCGACACCCTGGGAGCGATTGAAAGCCGTCTTGGCGCCTGAGCGCGGAGACCTGTGGGCGCTCGTTGTCTACGGTCTTGCTGTGGGACTTCTCTCACTCGTTGTCCCCGTTGCTGCGCAAGCCATCGTCAACACCGCAGCGTTCGGAACGGTGCTTCAACCCATCGTCGTCCTGAGTGTCGTGGTCGTTTGCTTGCTGATTGTGGCAGGAGGTATTCGCGCGCTCCAAGTCGTGGTCGTTGAGCGTTTGCAGCAGCGTCTTTTCGCGCGGATGGCGATCGACTTGAGTCATCGTTTGCCGCGCGTGGAGGCGGAGACGTACGACACCTACCGCGGGCCTGAATTGGTCAACCGTTTCATGGACGTGATGACCGTTCAAAAAGCGACTGGGCTCATGATGCTCGACGGTTTTGCGCTCGTCCTTCAAGCCGTCATTGGCCTGGTTCTTTTGGCGTTCTACAGCCCACTGCTGCTGGGGTTCGACGTCATCTTGCTGGTCAGCATGGGCTTTGTGCTGTTCGTGTTGGGGCGCGGCGCCGTGCGGACAAGCGTCCAAGAATCATATCGGAAGTACGAGGTCGTGGGCTGGCTGGAAGAAATCGCTCGAGTGCCGTTGGCATTTTGGAATGAATCCGGCCTTGCCTTGGCGCTGCGACGAACGGACGAAGCCACGAACGCCTACTTGGACGCGCGAAAGGCGCACTTCCGGGTTCTCTTTCGGCAGATCGTCGGGACGCTCGTCGTTCAAGCCGTCGCGAGTGGGTTCATCTTTGGTTTGGGGGGCTTGCTGGTCACCCGAAGCCAGCTGACGCTGGGACAACTCGTCGCGGCCGAACTCGTCGTGGCGCCAGTCGTCTCCAACTTTGCCAAGTTTGGAAAATATCTCGAGGCGCTCTACGACTTGCTTGCCGGCGTGGACAAAATTGGCCACCTGTTCGACCTGCCCCTGGTGAAGAAGGCAGGGGATACGTCCCTGGGCCAAAGTGGGCCTCCGGTGTCCATGCAGCTGAAGGACGTTTCGGCGGGGTATGCCGGGACAAAGGGCGCGCCGATTCGTGACGCCACGTGGACGCTCGCCCGTGGAAGCCACGTCGCTTTGCTCGGCCCCCAGGGGTCCGGCAAGAGCGTTCTCTTGGACGTGATGTTGGGACTTCGGCGGCCGTTGTCCGGAGCTGTGATGTTCGATGGTTTGGACGCGCGCGATGTGTCGATGGATGCACTCAGGACTCAAGTGATGTTGGTGCGAGGCGTGCAGCTTTTTGACGGCACGTTGCTCGACAACGTGCGCGTCGGGCGCAGCGAAGTTGGCCTGCTCGAAGTCAAGGATGCGCTGGAGAACGTGGGTCTTCTGGAAGAGGTGCTGCGCCTTCCCGAAGGTCTGCAGACACGACTTTCCGGGGGACGGGCTGCATTGTCTCACAGACAAGCGCTTCAGCTCATGATTGCTCGTGCGTTGCTCGCCAAGCCCAGATTGCTGGCTCTCGATGAAACGCTGGACCTCTTGGAGCCGGCGGTTCGCGAGCTCGCACTCAACCTTCTCAAAGCGCCCAACACGCCGTGGACCCTCGTGTTGGCGACCCACTTGCCTGAATTGGCTTCCAAGCTGGAGTCGGTGATGCGCATCCAAGATGGGACATTGGTTCCCCTGGAGCGGCGATGAGGATGAGATACCTTGTCTCACTTGATGACGCGCGAGCGTCGTCTTTTCAAAGGGTGCGCTCCCTCCGCGCGGCGCGTTGGCTGGCCCATTGGATGGCAGCGCTGTTTGTGCTGCTCGGGGTGGCCCTGGCGTTCGTGCCTTGGCAGCAGACGGCCTACGGCGAAGGAGGGGTCGTTGCGTATTCGCCGACAGAGCGGCAGCAGAGCGTCGATGCACCCGTCGAGGGGTGGTTGGAGGAATGGTTTGTTCAAGAGGGGTCGCACGTCGAACAAGGTGCACCGATTGCGCGTATCGTCGACAACGACCCGCAACTTCTGGTGCGCGTGCGCGCGGAGCAAGAAGCCGCCCACGCCCGTTTGAAAGCGGCTGAACGCGCGCTCGACACCGCACTTCGCAACGTGAGACGGCAGTGGCAGCTGTTCAATGAAGGCCTGTCTTCGCGCAAGCAGTACGAAGAAGCCCAGCTCAAAGAGGCCGAGGTGATGAAAGAGCTGGCGGGTTCGCGCGCAGAGCTGGCGCGGGTCGACACGCGGCTCGCCCGCCAGGGCAGGCAGCTGGTCACCGCGCCGCGTCGCGGGGTCATCTTGCGGCGCGCGGCGGGTGGCGGGGGTGTGTACGTGAAGCCGGGCGACTGGCTCGCCATTCTGGTGCCGGAAACCGAGTCTCGCGCGGTCGAGCTTTGGATGGACGGCAACGACTTGCCACTGGTCGCGATGCGCCGGGAAGTGCGCCTGCAGTTTGAGGGTTGGCCGGCGATTCAGTTCAGCGGGTGGCCTTCCGTCGCCGTCGGTACGTTCGGCGCAACCGTTTCTGTCATCGATGCCGCCGACGCCGGACATGCGGGCAAGTTCCGAATTCTGGTGTCGCAAAAAGACGGTGAAGCTTGGCCCCAGAGCCAGATTCTGCGGCAGGGGGTGCGCGCACACGGTTGGGTTCTGCTGAATGCCGTGCCGCTGGGCTTTGAGCTCTGGCGTCGCTTCAACGATTTTCCGCCGTCTCTGTCAGAACCACCCAAACTGTTCACGGCCCCGAAGCAGCCGAACACGCTGGGCGATGGAACGGCGCCGAAATCTGGGGCTGACGCGCGCTAAACCCGCAGCACCTTTCCGAGAATGATATGGAGGCTGCCTGTGAGCCCTCGTGACGGCACGCCGGATTGGCCTCGGCTTCTGGACAACTTCTCCAGGTGTCGGATCGTCGTCGTGGGGGACCTTGTTGCCGACCACTACGTGTACGGACAGACCGACCGTGTCAGTCGCGAAGCGCCGGTTCTCATCGTTCGGCACGAACGGGACGAAGTAAAACTTGGCGCTGCGGGCAATGTCGCTGCCAATGCCCGGGCCCTCGGTGCGAGTGTCGCGGCGGTCGGTGTTGTCGGCGACGATGTGGCCGGCGCGCAGCTCAGGCGCGCATTCGGCGATGCCGATATCGCGCTCACCGACGTGCGCGGCGACGGTCTGGAGACCCAAAGCAAAATGCGAGTCCTTGCCGGCGCCCTCAACACGACGCGCCAGCAGATGCTGCGGATCGACCGAGGCTACCGTGCACCGCTTCCCGCGCCGTTGCGCAAGGCGCTGGCTGAGCGCGTGTCGATAGCTGCCCAGCGTGCGGATGCCATCCTGGTTTCCGACTATGGCGCGGGGGTGGTCTGCGAAGAGGTCGAAGCCGTTCTGCGCGAGGCCGCGCGTCTGGGTAAAATCGTTTGCGTGGATTCACGCTATGCGCTGCGCCGTTTTTCAGGGCTGCCATTTCTGAAACCCAACGAGTCTGAGCTCGCCGCGCTGACGGGCATGTCTGTCGAGGATGAGGCGTTGTCGTTGGCTGCGGGCGTCAATGCACTCCAGCAAACGCAGGGTTCGACGCTGCTCGTGACACGAGGGCACGAAGGCATGGCCCTCTTTGCGCCGGGCCAGCCCCCGAAGTTGTTTCCGGTGCATGGTGCGCCGGAAGCCGTCGACGTTACCGGTGCGGGGGACACCGTGCTGGCCACGTTTGGTTTGGGGCTTGCGGCCGGTGCCGATGCTGCGCGCGCCGCACAGTTGGCCAACGTTGCGGGTGGCCTGGTGGTTCAAAAGCCGGGGACAGCTTCTGTCGCGCCTGAAGAACTGCGACGTGCCGTGGAGGCGTTGGCGTGACACGCGTTCGCAAGATGATGTCTCTTGAAAACGTGGTGGCCGCGCTGCAAGCGCGCCGTGGGGCCGGTGCAAAGGTCGCTCTGGCCAACGGCGTTTTCGATCTGCTGCACGTCGGTCACTTGCGCTACCTCGAAGGCGCGCGAGCGGTGGCCGACGTGCTTGTCGTCGCCCTCAACAGCGACACCTCGGTTCGGCAACTCAAAGGCCCCACGCGCCCCTGGATGCCCGAGGATGAACGGGCGGAACTCCTGGCTGGCTTTGCTTGCGTCGACTTCGTCGTTGTTTTCGACGAGCCTGATGTTCGCAGCGTCATTCGCACCTTGCGCCCCGACTTCCACGTGAAGGGCACCGACTACACGCCAGACACGGTTCCCGAGCGCGACGACGTGCTCGCCTACGGCGGCAAGGTAGTCATCGCAGGAGACCCCAAGTTGCACAGCACGTCGGATTTGGCAGAACGACTCTCGCGCCGTTCTTGACCGGGCCCTCGAAAGTCCCTAGCACCCCGATGTGCTTGCCAGCATGACCGGATTTGGCGCGGCGCGTGCCCGGGCGGGAGAGGAAACCCTCTCGGTGGAAGTTCGCGCGGTGAACCACAAACATTGCGAGGTCAAGGTCCGTCTGCCCAAGGAATTGTCCTCGCTCGACGCGGCCATCACACGCGTGGTGAAGGAACGCATTCACCGCGGTGCCGTCGACGTGGCCGTACGCCGAGAAGGTGCCGCGGCAGCGGGTCTCTTGCCCACGGTGGATGTGCCGCTGGCGCAAGCTTACGCGCAAGCGCTTCGACAGGTCGCAGCGCAGCTTGGGCTTTCCGACACCGTTTCGCTTCGCGATGTTGCGACGCAGCCCGGCGTGCTTCGTCTCGAAGAACGCACCGTGGATGCGAACGCCTCATGGTCTGCCTTGGAAGGTGCGGTGACCCAGGCGCTCGATGCGTTGCGGAACATGCGGGCGACCGAGGGGGCGGTCTTGCGCGAAGAGTTGGCGCTTCGTTTGTCGCGCGTCGAGGCGCACCTTGCCGAAGTGGTCCGGGGCGTGCCGCATGCAGTGACCGAGGCGCAGCAACGCATGTCCGAGCGCGTTCGCGAACTCGCAGCGGCTGCAGCTGTCGACCCGCAACGTTTGGCGCAAGAAGTGGCGATTTTGGCAGAGCGGACCGATGTGTCTGAAGAAATCGCTCGGTTGGGTTCCCATTTGGCACAGTTTCGCTCACTCTTAGACGCGAACGAACCCGTCGGAAGACGAATGGATTTTCTGGTTCAGGAAATGCACCGCGAAGTGAATACGACCGGAGCGAAAACGCAGCACGCGGCACTTTCGCAGCACATCATCACGATGAAATTGGAGCTGGAGCGCCTGCGCGAGCAGGTCCAGAACATCGAATGAAGCGACCCATCACCTCGAACGGACTCTTGCTCGTCTTGTCCGCGCCTTCGGGTGCAGGAAAAACCACGCTGGCACGAGAACTCGCGCGGCAGGTTCCGGGCGCGCGTGTTTCGATGAGCACCACAACGCGCGAGCCCCGTGGGCAAGAGCGCAACGGCGTGGACTACCACTTTGTCGACACGCTGACGTTCCAACAGAAGATTGAAGAGGGTGAGTTTCTCGAGTGGGCTGAGGTGCATGGCCATTTTTATGGGACACCCCAACAAATCGTCGACACTGTGCGAGCAGAAAATGGGATTGGCGTGTTCGACATCGACGTTCAAGGTGGACAAGCGATTTCTCGCAAGCACCCGGATGCGGTTCTGGTGTTCGTGTTGCCGCCGTCGATGGAAGAGCTGGAGCGCCGGCTTCGCGAGAGAAAAACCGACAGCGAGGAGATGATTCGTCGGCGCATGTTGGCAGCGCGTGCCGAGATGCAAACCGGCGTCGCGACCTACGACTACATCGTCATCAACGACGACTTTTCACGTGCGCTCAACGAAATCCGTTCCGTTGTTCTCGCCGAACGCTGCCGACGGGGCCGAGTGGATCTCCAGTCGATCGGTTTGTCCCCGGCGTCCGAAACCGATGCTTGATAAAACAATAACAATAACAATAACTTGAGTTTTCGCGTACCCAGAGTGTCGAGCTTTGAGGCGGCCTGTGCGGTGCGTGGCGAAGGGACGTTCTGGGCGGGACCGAAATCGCGATTTCGAAAGTTGATCCCGAAGCTTGACAGCAGTGGGTAGCTGCCGTTAGAAGCGCGGCCCCTCGCAAAACCGGGGGAACGCAGTCAGCAGTCGCTCGGTCTTTGAAAATCGAATAGCAAGCTCAAGAAGACGATTGCGGATCTCGCAGTCATTCCTGCAGGGTAGTCAGCACCTGCAAACCGAGAGCAGACTCGAAAGAGTCCCTCTCGTGAACATCGAGCCAAAACTCGATCCAATAAATTTAATTGGAGAGTTTGATCCTGGCTCAGAACGAACGCTGGCGGCGTGCCTAACACATGCAAGTCGAGCGCGAACGGAGCAATCCTAGTAGAGCGGCGCACGGGTGAGTAACACGTGGGTAATCTGCCTGAAAGTCTGGGACAACCTGCCGAAAGGCTGGCTAATACCGGATAAGCTCACAGGGTCTTTGGACTCAGTGAGAAAAGATGGCCTCTATTTATAAGCTATCACTTTCAGATGAGCCCGCGGCCCATCAGCTAGTTGGCGGGGTAATGGCCCACCAAGGCTACGACGGGTAGCTGGTCTGAGAGGACGATCAGCCACACTGGAACTGAGACACGGTCCAGACTCCTACGGGAGGCAGCAGTGG
>JBJXGM010000088.1:0-15070 GCA_046155985.1 Myxococcaceae bacterium
GCAGAGACCGAAGCGAGACGGCGCACACGAGGAGTGCGCAGCGCAGGCGTGCCCGTCGGCACGTCGAGCAGCGCAAGCGACGAGGCTGCGCGTCGCAGCGAGAGGATCGGCCGCCGCAGCGGTGTCAGTGCGTTCGGGTCGGAGCACTAGGTCAACATGACCCTGGAGCAGTGGACCTCACTCTTGGCGTGCGCGGGTGAACTGACCTGCGCCGCGCTTGCGCTCCGCCGTGTCGGAGAAAGCTCGCTTGCGCGACCGTTGGCCCTCCTCAGCCTCAACCTCTTTGCGTGGAACTTTGCGGAATTCGCCTATTCCGTCTCCAGCCAACCCGCGTGGCAGCGATTGGATGTGGCGGCCTCGCCATGGAGTCCAGCGCTTGGGCTGCTGTTCACCGTGACGTTTGTTGGAAAGCGGCAAGCGCTGCGTTGGGGACTGTGGCTCGCCTATCTGACCTTTGGTTCGCTTTCGGCAGTGGGGCTCTTGGCGTTCTTCTTTGCTTGGGCTCAGCACATCATCGACGGAAACATCTGGTCGACGTGGTTCCTTCTTGGCCTCGTCCCAACAGCATTTGCCATCTTGTGGTTGCTTTATGCGCACCTTCACGGCGCAGCAGGCGAGGTCGAAAGAAGCCGTACCCGGCTTGTGCTTCTGGCGCTCGCAACGGGCAGTGCGTTTGGCGCCACCGACTTGCTGGCAGGTGCTGGCTTGCCCTTCCCGCGCCTCGCCAACTTGGGCGTGTTGTTCGGGAACGTTCTGCTCTTGGTGGTGACCGTCCGGTTTCGGTTGCTGCGAAACCCACTGTCATTTGCCCAGGCGCTGGTCTCCGCGCTCTTCGCCGGCGTCAGCGTCTTCATTTACGTGCAGCTGTTGCGTGGCTTTGCGCCAGATGTGGCGCTGCCACTGCTCGCGTCGACGACGTTGGCTGCGCTTGCTTTGGCGCTTTTCGTGCCGATGTGGTCGCAGCGCCGAAAAGCCGCGCGGCGACTTCACGGACTTGCGGCGCTGGGCCGCGTGTCTGACCAACTCGCGCACGACCTCAAAAACCCGCTGGCAGCGCTGCGCGGCGCTGCACAATTTCTGCGCGAAGAGATCGCGCGCGGGAACTCCGTCCAGAACAAGCTCGAATTCTTCGACTTGCTCGTGGAACAAACCGACCGCTTGGGTTCAACGATTGAACGCTACCGACGGCTCGGTCGCGTCGAACCCCAATGTGCCCTTCTCGATGTCAACGCGCTGGTGCAGCACACGCTCGCTCTGCAACCCCTTGCGACCGGGAACGTCAGCGTCAAGCTCGCCCTGTCGCCTGGGCTTTCGTCTGTCTCTGCAGATGCCGACCTCTTGGCGGCCGCACTTCACAACCTCGTCCGAAACAGCATTGAGGCAATGCCCAACGGCGGCACGCTCACGGTCAGCACGCAGCTCGCGCAAGGCCCACGCGAGGCCGGTGTGCGCATTTCCGTCGAGGACACTGGCATCGGCATGGACGCCCGGGCACGCGAACAAGCGTTCGAAGACTTTTTCACCACCAAGGCGTCGGGCACAGGCCTTGGACTGGCTTTTGTGCGGCGGGTGGTGGAGGCGCACCGCGGCGAAGTGCAGCTCACCAGTCACGAAGGCCGTGGCACTCGCGTACAAATGTTTCTCCCGACCGACTCGCTGCTACGCTGATGATTTTGGGGAGCTCACACCTGACCGCAGCCGCTCCACAAGTCCTGGTTGTCGATGACGACCTCGCTGTCGGGAAGGTGCTGGTGTCCCTTCTGGAGCAGGTGCAGTTGTCTGCGACGCATGTCGCTTCAGCGGAAGAAGCCCTGGCCCGTTTGGACCTGCAGCCGTTCGACTTGGTGTTGAGCGACCTGCGCATGGCCGGAATGGATGGCATGGCCCTGCTGCGAAAAGTGCGCGCGCAGTGGCCTGAAACCCCCTTTGTTCTGCTGACCGCCCACGGCACCGTGCCGCTCGCAGTGGAAGCGATGCGCGAGGGTGCAGCAGACTTTCTGCTCAAGCCGTTTGACCGCGAAGAGCTCGCGTTCACGGTCAAGAAAGCACTCGCGACTTCTGCACGCAGCGAACCGCCCGAGCCAGAAACGCGCACGGAACTTCCAGAGCCTTCGCCCGCAATGGCAGAAGTGCTGCAACGCATTCACAAAGTGGCTGCTTCAATGAGCACCGTCCTGATTCGTGGCGAAAGTGGAACCGGAAAGGAACGGGCAGCACGCGCTCTTCACGCTGCAAGCCCGCGGCACAGCAAGCCGTTCGTCGCGGTGCATTGTGCCGCGTTGCCCGAAGCCCTCCTGGAATCAGAGCTGTTTGGCTACGAGAAAGGCGCCTTCAGCGGCGCCGCTGCGCGAAAGCCGGGACGCGTCGACTTGGCCCAGGGTGGCACACTGTTTTTGGATGAAGTGGCAGACATCTCGGCAGCGACGCAAGTGAAGCTGCTTCGCCTCCTTCAAGAAAAAACTTTTGAGCGCCTTGGCGGAACAGAGACGCTGCAGGCCGACGTGCGTTTCGTCGCCGCCACGCACCAGCCGCTTGAGGAACGGGTTCGCCAAGGCCAATTCCGAGAAGACTTGTTCTACCGTTTGAACGTCGTCCCCATTCAGCTTCCCCCACTGCGGGAACGGCCCGAGGACATTGCCGCATTGGCCAAAGAGTTCTGCACAGCGCTCGGGGCGGCCAACCAAAAGCCAAAGCTTTCTCTCGCCGCCGACGCCCTCGCGCGACTCCAAGCCCACGACTGGCCCGGCAACGTTCGGCAGTTGCAGAATTTCATCGAACGCTTGGTCGTGTTTTCAGATGGCGACACCATCGTCCGTGCCGATGTTGACCGAGAGCTGGGCCGACACTCTCTGGGCGCTGGCGCATCGCCGAACCTCGGTGCCACACCCCGCGCGGCCACCCCTGCGTCTGTTTCTGCATCAACGTTGGAATCTCATCGGACCGACGCCGAACGCCGTGCGCTCGAAGAAGCGCTCCGTCGTGCCGGCGGCAACCGTACCCAAGCCGCCCGGGTGCTCGGCATCAGCCGACGAACGCTTTACAACAAGCTCGGTGAGTATGGCCTGGCGTAGGGGAGGCCTTGGCACATGCTTCGCCGACTGAACAAATTCTGGAACAAGTGACTGCTGCGGCAATTTTTTAGTCAGGACGGCATCCTGCGAGAGAGTTTCTCGCCTGGGTGTTGTCGGGAGCAGGTCGCCCCGAACTACCGAACTACGGAACTACCGAACTACCGCCGCTCGAGCGGCCCACCGCCGCCTGCCAGATACCGAGCGGGTTGCGGCGCCTGGTGGCTCAGTTCCCGAAAAGGAACGCCAAGCCGAATTCCGCTCTCACTGGCCCGCCATCGTAAGCGCCGTTTCGGCGGTTGAACGGAAGCAAGCGTACGCCGACTTCAGGCATGATCCGGAAGTTGTCTGAGCAGCGCGCGTAGAAACCCAAAGAAGCGCCCACGCCGAGATATTCACGAATCTCATTGTGACGACCCGTCCATTCCCAGGGGTGAAGTGCCACGTGAGGCGTAAACACGAACTCGTGCTTTCCGGCTTTGGCACCCAAGAGCACCGTCATCTGCGAGCCGACACCCGGCAAACTGAAGTTGACCGACGGTTCGAATGCGACAACCGCCCAGCTGTCCTTGGGTGTGAATTGAAACTTGGTGCTCAAGTCCAGACTGCTCGCCCCATACGCGGGGAAGGCAGCGAGCGCCCGCACCCCAACGTCAACGTTGTCGGCAACCCCGTAACGGAAACTGCCGCCTAAGAACCCGTTAATGAGGGCTTGGTAGCGCAGGTCAACAGCGGCTTCATGTTTACCCTTCCCCAATGTGCTCGCAGATTGCGCGCGCCCAATGGCATGGGGCATACAACCCGCGACGAAACTCACCACGCCCAACAACGCCACCCATCGCCCGTGATTCTTCGTACGAAAAGTCTTCATGCTCCTTGATGGAGCAAGCTGTGTGCCGACGTCTCAAGTGGGTGAAGTTTGACGGATAACAATGAAGTGCGTGCACACAGCTGCACAACGGCGTGCAGAGATGTACACATTTCTCGAACCCAGCAAAAGGCAGCCCACTCAGTCGCCCCACGGCGAACACACATACGATGGGCCAAGGTATTCCTCGCACGACTTCCCGCTTGGACACTCGAGTGACCCCGCACCGCCGCAAGGGGTGAGACAATGATTCCCAGTGTCAATGGTCATGAAGCACATCTGTCCTGTGGGGCAATTGGACTGTTCACCCACGGTCGAACACTCGTGGTAGAGGCACCCCGCCCCCCAAAAAGCCATTGCCAGTAAAACAAACAACCGTGGACGACGAATCGACGCCATCCGCGACACCTTGCTGGATTGCGCTTGGGCTGGGACGGAAACGAGAGGGGCTATCGAAGGTAACGCGCGAGCGAGGATCATGCCCGCGGGTGTTGCAATCCACGTGCCGCGAGTTCGCGCCAGTCGGCGTCGGGACTTGCGCAGCCGTCCACCTAACAAACAGGACATCGCTGTCGCGGTGCTTCAATAGCTTGATGCTGAAAGTCCTCGCAAAATGTTTGCCCTTCCCCAGCGCACTCGCTGATTGCTCACGCGCAACGGCATGCGGCACATAACCCGCGTGCGGGCGGCGGCTTGGTTCGGAACAAGTGACTGCCACGGCAATTTTCCAGTCAGGAAGAACGCCGACGCCGCACAGGTTCTGCATGCCCCCGGGGCGTGATTCCAAGGAGATGTCCTGATATGTATATCAGTATGAACGAACGTATGAACAAGCCTCGACGCGTCACGGCCAACTTGCCAGCACGCCTCTTGCGCGAAGCCTGCGAAGTGACCGGCGAAGGCATCACCGAGACGCTTGTCGAAGGCTTAGAACGCGTTCGCCGTTCGGGCGCAGCGAAGAAAGCGGCCGCACTGAAGGGCAAGCTCACCTTGAAAATAGACTTGGATTCGTCCCGTGAGCGCACTCGTCATTGATACATCGAGTTGGGTCACCTACTTCGCGGGGGACCGCGAGTCTCCCATCGATGACGCGCTCCATGAGGGCAGAGGCTACCTGTCGCCTATCGTGGCGGCCGAGTTGCTCAGCGGCAACATGACGGCCCGCGAGCAGCGCCTCCTAACGGATTTGCTCAAGGATCTTCCGCTCAGCCCCGTACCCTTTGAGCACTGGCTTCGCGTCGGCGCGCTCCGGCGAACGCTCCGCGCCAAGGGACTCAGCGTCTCGACTCCGGACGCCCACATCGCCATGTGCGCGATCGATCTCGCAGGTGAGCTTCTTTCGGAGGACACGGTTTTCGCGAAGATCGCGCGGGTCGTACCCCTGCGCCTCGCAAAGTAGCCCGTTACCACCGCCCAGCGAGCGTCATCCCTGCGCCATCGCCGGAGATAGAAGCACTCGCGACCAGGTTGGCGTAGCGGTTCGGGTCGTCGCCGCTCGCCCACATGTACGCCGCCCAGCCGGCGACACCGACGCCGACGACGCCCAATGCGATGGTCGAAATCTGCTGAATGCGAAGCTGAGTCTCCAGCGCCTGGGCGCGGTCGCGGCACCCAGCTTCGTCACCCACGCAGCTTTGGTACACGGCGAGCGCTGCCGGGTTGTTGTCGATTTCGGGCCGTGAGGTTTGGTCGGTGCGAACACCCGCATGTTCCTGAAGCCAAATTTGCCGTGGCAGAAATTCATTCTGGAAAAGCGGCTCGGTCCAAAGGCGGTCCATGGCGATGGCGCCACCGAGCGCCAGCACAGCACCGGCGGTCGCCAAAATCGCGCCCAAACGTTGTTTCGAATTTTTCGCCTGATACGCAGCGGCGTAGTCGGGGGACGGCATCAACGTGACTTCTTCCAACGTCATTTGGCCAGGCTCAATGCGTGCAGTTCGCGTTTGCGCGATGAAGCCTTCCTTCCGCACTTGCAGGCGATGGTTCCCCCGAGGCACGCGCACCGCTTTGGTCATCGGGGTACTGCCGACAAGGGTGCCGTCGACCAACACTTCGGAACCTTCCTCGCGTGCGCGCACGAGCAAATCACCTTGCTGGTCGGCGAGCAGCGGGCCCACCAACTCTTGCGCCAAATTCGGGAGAAGCTGCACCAACTTCTCCATGCCTGCGACTTGTCCGGTCGTTCGTTGAGACACGACTTTGGAACTCACAGTGTCCAAGAGACGCAGTTCCACTTCCATGGCGCCCGCGCCGAGCTTCGTCATCGAACCCACAACAGCGTGGGTCGCACCCAGTGCCGCCCCCAGCGACGACAAGCCCTGCGAGCCGCCAGTCATGAGCTGTTTGCTGCGTTCAATTGCCAAAAGCTGGCGGACATCTTCGGAGCTCAGCACCGAAAAAACGTCGAGCTCGCGGATTCCTCGGGCCACCAACTGAGTCGCCGCTTCGCCCTGGAGCGCCGTCACGCCCTTTTGGTCGAGCTGCAGCACCATGAGGGGAGGCTTCCCCTGCGCAAAGGCACCCCCGGCAAACAATCCAAGGAGCAGTGGTGCAACCAAGCGAGAAGCCACGCGAACCTCCGGGCGAATCGGGTAGACGTTAGCGAAGGAAGCGCGCACTTTAGAGCTTTTTCAACAGTTCGGTAGGCTGTGCAGCCGTTTCGCTCCAAGGAGTGCGTCGATGTCCACTCGCGTGCCGCTGTTTTGTCTTGCGCTGGTCGCTCTGCTCACAGGCTGTCGCGATTTGGCGCTCCCCAGCGGCGAAGCGGAAAACCCTGGCCCGACCGTCCGCTTTGTGAGCCCTGTCTCGCTGACGGATGGGGGGATTCCGGAAATCGGACTGACGGGATTCGTGTCGCTCGTGGCGGACGATGCCGACGGCGTCTCCGAAGTGTCGCTGAGCTGCGACGTGGGCGGCGGCAGTTCGCTGCTGTTGCAATGGACGTCTCCGCCCTACCAATCGTTGGTGAATTTCACGCCGTGCCGCGGGCCGGGGGATTCCAGCACGACGCTGACGCTGACGCTGCGGGCCACGGGCCGTGACGCCCTTCAGAACGTTTCCGAGCAAGTTCGCACCGTGCAGGTGCGTGTGAATGCCGAAGTCGCCACACTCGCCATGGATGCTCCGGCACGTGTGGCGCCGGGTCGTGCATTCGACCTGACGGTGACCTCGGACCGGCCGTTGCAGGGGCCTCCCGTCGTTCTCCTCGAAGGCACCCCCGCGACGCTTTTGGGGCAAGTCGCCGACGGCGGACAGCCTGCGTACACGTATCGCTCGGGCACCGCACCGCAGCTGGGCGCGGACCGCTGGGACGGCGGACTGCCAGTGCCTTTCGCCGTGTTGGCCGAAGTGGAGCGCCCGATGTCTGTTTTGGTGGAAGCACGCGCGCTCAGTGGCAACTTGAGCCAGCTCGCCGGGCAAGTGCTTGTTTCGCGCGAGCTGTGGCAACGACCTCTTCCAGCCGTGCAAGAGCTCCAGCCCGGCAGCGGCAATGCTTGGATGCCCACGGTCGCCAACGGAGGCCTGCAGATTCCGATGCAGCTGCAAAGAAGCACGGGCTGGGAGCCTGCATTCTTCGGGGCGGGCGACGGCAATATCTCACTTTTAACTGGCACTTTTGACACCCTGAACGCGCGCGGGCTGACGCCCAGCGGACATTGGGCGCTGTCGAATTCCGGTGGCGTCGCGCCCATCGGCAGTCAAGTCAATGCGGCGCCCTCTGGGACGCTGCTCAGACAGCAAACCGGTGGAACGGCCGTGCTGCGGACAACCAATCGGCCGATGTTCAAGGCTGGCAAATACGCGTGCGAAGAAAGCTTGAGTTACACGGTGTGCCCCGCCTCGGCCACGCGTTATTTGGCGTGTATCGCGCACGATGGCGAGATTTCTGTGCCAGCTGGCACCGCAGCTTTTCTCAACAGCAACCCACCCGACGTGGCGACTTCCGCCCACGCCGCGGCCCTCTGGCTGGGGGACTTTTGCAGCACACCCGGCCTCGACAACTACATCGTTGTGCTCAACACCAACGGCACTGGCAGCTTTCGGTTCATGCCAACCGATATCGCTGTGGATTGGATAAACCGCCTTTTGCCTTTGGGCGATGGCTCATTCTTTTCTGTCTATAGCGATGTCGGCGCGACCTATCAGCCTTACGTGCTGCGCTTCGACGTCAACACCACCGCCTACGGCACAAGACGGCCTTTGCCCACCTGGACCGGCATGAACCAAATGACGGCTGCGGAAGTCCTGCTGGCGCGGCAAGACGGCGTGCTTCTGGGTTACCGAACGACGCCGCCTTTCACGCGGTTTGGACTTTGGTCACACACGACGGGCGCGCTTCTGCGCGAAACCGAAATCGCGAGTTCCTTCAATCTGGGCGTCACCACGCGCCGGGTGCCCGAACAGCAGTACGCCCTGGATGAGAATCAAAACGCCTATCTCCTGATGCGACGTTTCGGCATCTCGAGCGGCATTCGAGTGGCGGTGATTTCGCTCGATTCCCAGGCCAATCCGCGGTGGGTCTATCAGTACCAACGCAACGACCCCGGAACGAGCGGCGATGAAGCCTTCCGTCTCGTGTACGACGCGGCGTCAGGGCAGGTGTACCTCACGGACGCCGTCAACGGATTTGTCATCGCGCTGGCGAAGTAGGAACGTCAACCCTCGCGCAGCAGCACCGCAAACAGGGGTTTCGCCCAAGCTGGGCAGTCCTCCAAATCGCAGTGAACAACAATGCGTCCGTGTTCCGCCATCAGGATGTCACGAGGTTCCGGAACCCGACCTGCCAGCGGATTGGCTTCGCTGCTGTTGTCGAAAACGCGAAGCTTCGAGAGACGCGGCGCAAGCTTGACCAGGTTCTGCATGCTCGAGCGATAGCGCTCGCGAATTTTATGTTCAGGAATGTCATGACCGCCAAACCGCACGCGCGACTGGACGCGGGCAATGTGCTTTTCGACGTTCTCGAGACCCACGTAAAGCATGTCGACGTTGCGCCCGGCATCCATCGCCTTAGACAGAAGCCCTGCAATCGTGCTTCCACCGAGCGTTGTTTCGAACGCGTAGTCCAGACCCGAAGCGATGGCCTCTGAAAGGCGTTTTCGGTTTTCTTCCCAGGCTCTCGCGTTCGCTTCGTCAAACGCCAATCCGGGAGCGCTCTGAAGTAATGCCCGCGTAACTTCATCTGGATTGAAATAGTGGCCACCGCTCGCACGCAGAAATTCCCCAAGGATGCTGCTCTTGCCCGCGCCATTGACCCCCGCAAACACTGTGATTCGGCCTTGCTCATTCACGGCGCTTCGAAACCGCTGCCGCCGCAGCCTCGCCGAACTGCTTCGGCTGAGCGGAGAAGAGAGACTTTGCGGCTGCTCGAGCGGCAGGCGTTTGCATCTTGGCTACCAGGGTGTCGAATTCAAGACTCAAAGCCCGCAGGTCCGGTTCGCGTTTTGCCAGGACATTGGACATGCGCTCGACGGAGACAAGAACCGCCTTGGGTGCGTCGTGTTTTGTAATCACGACCGCGCCATCTCGAACGGCGGAGTCGAGTACGGCCCCAAACTCGTTTTTTGCGTCCGTTGCAGCGACTGAGCTTGAGGACACCGACGGCTTCAGCAGAGTTCTCAAAAGGGACAGCGCGTGACGCGAACGGTCCGTCGCGGCAGTGACCGCCCGCACGAGGAGGGCGGCGTCCACGGGCTTCTCCAAAAGCTGAAGGGCGCCCGCCTCGGTCGCGCGAACCGCAAACTCATTGCTGCGGTCAGATGAAATGAGGACGAACACCGCTGTGGCGTCTTGCTCGTGAAGACGCTCGAGAAGGCTGAATCCCTTGAGCCCCGGTGCATCAAGGTCGCAAACGACGACGTCAAATGACTGCTGTGCGGCGAGTCTGAGCGCTTCCGCTGCCTGCGAGGCGGATTCCGTTTGGAAACCCGCATGACGAAGGCTCTTCGCGTCGATGGCCTTTGCGCCATCTCCTTGAAGCAAAAGCACTCGAGCGTGCGATGAACGTTCCATGGAGAGAATATTAGCCATTTTGTCTACTTCTTTCTCCACGATCGTAAGTTCCTGTAACAACAGACCCTTCTCAGAGATGGTCAAATGCACGGACTGCGCCAGGGCCACTTGGGATGGTAGGAGCCTGCCATTTTGGACAGTAGATACTGTCCAATCGGTAGCGAAGAGAAAATAATCTTTTGGTTTCAGTAACTTGGGCCGTTCGCAGCCCGATCAGCGGCCTATTCGTCCGCAGGCGCGTTCGCCGCAGCCTCTTGGGCGGCATGCGCATCGGCTTCCATGTCGACCGGCGCAGCGCCCACCGCATGGTAGCCGCCGTCCACGTGAAGCATTTCCCCTGTCGTTGCCGGAAACCAATCCGACATGAGCGCCAACGCACCCTTCGCCACGGCTGAATGGTGCGTGCGTGCCGCCCAGCCCAAGGGTGCTTGTTTGCCCCACGTCTTTTCCAGCCAGAAAAATCCAGGAATGCCTTTGGCGGCTACGGTGGTCAGTGGTCCCGCAGCCAGTGTGTTGACGCGAATGTTTTTCGGGCCCAAATCACGCGCGAGGTATCGAACGGTGGCCTCGAGGCCGGCTTTGCAAACGCCCATCCAGTCGTAGATCGGCCAGGCCTGTCGGTTGTCGAAGTCGAGCGTCACGATGGCCCCGCCCTCTTTCATCAGCGGCATGCACGCCACGGCCAACTCTTTCAGACTGAAAACCGATACTTTGAACGCCGTCTGGACGCTCTCCCAAGGCGTGTGCAGGAAATTACCGCCCAAGGCGTCTTCTGGGGCGTACGCGATGGCATGCAGCACCCCGTGCACAACGCCCCAACGTGCCTGTAGCGACGCCGTCAGCTGCCGGAAGTGTTCGGGCTGATTGACGTCCAGTTCGAGCACTTCCAACTTAGGCGACAGTCGCTTAGCGCTCCTTTGGGTGAGGGAGAGACCCCGCCCAAAGCCGGTCAAAATGACTTCAGCGCCTTCCTGAAGGGCCAGCTCGGCCACCCCATAGGCGATGGACTGGGGCGTGAGAACGCCCGTAATCAATAGCTTCTTTCCCTTAAGCAGCATGCCCGCGCCCTATTAGCACTCCTGCGAAAGAAGGACAGCCCGCGCTGCTCGGGTTAAGTAGAAGACACATCCGCCATGCCGAAACACCCTGATACTTTCCTTTCCGGCGCCAACATCGATTTCATTGAGGGCCTGTACGCCAGGTTTCTTGAAGACCCCAATTCTGTCGACCCAAGTTGGCGTGATCTTTTTGAAGAGCAGCAGCGTTCTGGCGGGAGGCCGGTCTTCACGACGCCTCCTGGCCGCAGTGTGACCCACGGCGCCAACGGCAGCAATGGACACGCCGTGGCGCGATTGCCGGCAGCCGACGTCCCGGCCCACGCGACGAACCTCGCCTCCGCGGAGAGCATGCGCCTTCAGGCGCGTGTGGACCAAACGATTACGGCGTTTCGCTTGCGCGGGCACCTTCTCGCGCAAATTGATCCTCTCGGCCGCCCCAGGCCACCGCTCGACAACATCGCCGACGTCGGCATGGTGAGCTCCCGTTACTTCACCGAAGCCGAGCTGGAGCAATTTGTCGACTCCAGCGACGTGTTTCGAGAGAAGCGCGTTCGGCTCCGCGACCTTTTGGAGCGCCTGCGCCGCACTTACTGCCATCACATTGGCGTCGAATGCGCCACACTCCTGAACAGCGACCATCGGCGTTGGCTCATGCCGCGCATGGAGCTCACCGAGAACCACACGACACTTTCGCCTGAGGCACAGCGGCACATTCTGACGAAACTCTCCTACGCCGAAGGCTTCGAACACTTTCTGCATTCGAAGTACCTCACGGAAAAGCGCTTTGGATTGGATGGCGGCGAAAGCCTGATTCCCATGCTCGACGCCATGTTGGACGAGGGCGGGAAAATGGGACTTCGCGAAGTCGTTATCGGTATGGCGCACCGTGGCCGCCTGAACGTGCTGGCCAACATTTTGGGCAAGTCGACCGACCAGATTTTCAGCGAGTTTGAAAAGAAGGCCGACCCGAAAAAGTACGTCAGTCGTGGCGACGTGAAGTACCACCAAGGCTTTTCCTCCGACTACGAGACCGAAAGCGGCGAGACGGTTCACTTGAGCCTGGCGTTTAACCCCAGCCACCTCGAGTTCGTGGACCCCGTGGTGCTGGGCCGCGTGCGCGCCAAACAAGACCGGCTGGGGCCAGAGGCTGAAAAGACCATCGCGCCCGTTTTGATTCACGGCGACGCCGCTTTCATCGGCCAAGGCATCGTGGCGGAGACGCTGAATTTGGCCCGCTTGCGTGGATACAAAGTCGGCGGAACAATTCACATCGTCATCAACAATCAGGTCGGCTTCACGACTGACCCTGACGACTCGCGAAGCTCGATGTACGCCACGTCGGTGGCGCAGATGCTCGACATCCCCATTTTTCACGTCAACGGCGACGACCCCGAAGCGTGTGTCCACGTCATGCGGCTGGCGACGCAATATCGGCAAACGTTCAACACCGACGTCGTCGTCGATTTGGTGTGCTTTCGGCGGTTCGGCCACAACGAAAGCGACGAACCCACGTTCACGCAGCCACGCATGTACGAGCTCATCAAGCAGCACCCCGGCGTGCGCAAGCTGTACGCCGAGGAACTCGCACGTGCACGCCGAACGCCGACCGGAGAGGCAGAAGCCATTCGCGCCAAAGCTTTGGCCGGCTTTCAAGAATCGCTTTCGCGCGCACAACAAACGCCCATCGATGGCGACCCCAGTTTTCTCGAAGGCCTGTGGAAAGCCTACCGAGGTGGCGCCGATGCCGACACGCCGGATGTGAACACGGCGCTGCCGAAACCGCGGGCCGTTTCACTGTTGGAAACACTGTCCACCGTGCCCCAAGGGTTTTCCGCCCATCAGAAAATTCTCAATCTCTTCGAGCGGCGCCGAGAGATGGCGCTGGGCAAAGCAAGCTTGGACTGGGCCGCGGGCGAACTTTTGGCCTGGGCGTCTTTGGCGCAAGAGGGTCGCCCGGTTCGTCTGACCGGCCAGGACACCGAACGCGGCACCTTCAGTCACCGCAACATCGTGTTGCACGATGTGAAAACGGGCGACCGGCAGGTGCTGATTTCCGGACTGGGCGAACAGCAGGCCCCGTTCTACGTCTACAACAGTCCCCTTTCCGAACAGGGCTGTCTCGGTTTCGAGTACGGCTACAGTTTGGATTTTCCCGACGGCGTCGTGGCGTGGGAAGCGCAGTTTGGTGACTTCGCCAACGGCGCGCAGGTCATCATCGACCAGTTCGTGGTGGCAGGCGAACAGAAATGGCGACGTCTTTCAGGTCTCGTTCTGATGCTGCCCCACGGCTATGAAGGCCAAGGACCCGAACACTCCAGCGCGCGCTTGGAACGCTTCTTGGAGTTGTGCGGCGACGACAACATCCAAGTCGTCTACCCGACGAGCTCTGCCCAAATTTTCCACGTGCTGCGCCGACAGGGCCTTCGCGCGCTGCGCAAACCCCTCATCATCATGACGCCCAAGAGCCTCTTGCGTCGCAGCGAGGCGAGTTCACCCCTCAGCGCGTTTACCGACGGCACGTTCCAGCGCGTCATTCCCGAGACGTCACAGACGCTCTCTCCCCAAGGCGTCGAACGGCTGATTCTGTGCACGGGAAAGGTTTATTTCGACTTGGTCGCTGAGCGCGAGCGGCTCAAAGACACCCGAACCGCCATCGTTCGCTTGGAGCAGCTCTACCCCTTCCCCAAAACACAGCTCACGGCCGTGTTGTCGAGCTATCCGAAACTCGCCCAGCTGATTTGGGTGCAAGAAGAGCCTCGCAACATGGGCTCGTGGCGCTATCTCTTGCCGAAGCTGAGCGAGATGGCCCAAGAATGTTCGCAGAAACCGGCGCTCTCCTGCGTGGCGAGAGTCGAGAGCGCAAGCCCCGCGACGGGTTTTCTCAAGTCGCACGACCTGGAGCAACGTCTCTTGGTCGAACAAGCCATGGGTATCGAGGCCAACAATGTCCGTTAATCTGACCGTTCCACCGCTGGGCGAATCCATCACCGAAGCCGTTGTCGGCAAGTGGCACAAAAAGGTGGGCGAATCTGTCAGCGCCGATGAGCCCATCGTCGTGTTGGAAACCGACAAGGTGACAGTCGACGTCCCCGCGCCACAGACGGGTGCGCTTGCAGCCATCAATCACCCGGAGGGCGCGAAAGTGAAAGTCGGAGAGATTCTGGGAACCATCCAGGGGGGGGCTTCGGGCAAACCCTCGGCCAGCAATCCCGCTGGAGCCACGGCGGCCGCCGTCCCACAAACCGCGGCGACAGAGTCCACGCGCGGAAAACTCATGACACCCGTTGCCCAGAAGGTTGTCGAAGAAAATGGGCTCGACGCTTCGCGCATTCAGGGAAGCGGCGCCGGGGGGCGCGTCACCAAAGACGATGCGTTGAAAGCGCTCGGCGGGCGGCCAGCGTCCACCGTCGCACCCGCGGCTCGCGACACGACGCAGCGGGAAGAGCGCGTGCGCATGACGCCACTTCGCAAGCGCGTCGCTGAACGGCTCCTTGCGGCGCAGTCCACCGCCGCGATTCTCACGACATTCAATGAAGTCGACATGAGTGAAGTCATCGCCTTGCGCAAAACGCATGGCGAACGCTTTTTGGCCAAGCACGGCGTCAAACTGGGCTTCATGAGCTTCTTCGTGAAAGCCGCGGTGGAAGCGCTGCGCGCATTTCCGCAAATCAACGCCGAAATCGACGGCGAAGACGTCATCTTCAAGCGCTACTACGACATCGGCGTCGCCGTTTCCGGGTCACGTGGGCTTGTGGTTCCCGTGGTCCGTGATGCCGACAAACTCACGATGGCCGAGCTTGAGAAGCAAATTGGCTCATTGGGGGAACGCGCAAAAACCGACAAGCTGCAGCTCGCAGACCTCCAGGGCGGCACCTTCACCGTCAGCAACGGCGGGATTTTTGGCTCGATGCTGTCCACTCCCATTCTCAATCCCCCTCAAACCGGCATATTGGGAATGCACAACATCACCGAGCGCGCCGTCGTGAAGGACGGACAAATTGTAGCGCGTCCGATGATGTACTTGGCGCTGAGCTACGACCATCGCCTCGTCGACGGTCGGGAGGCCG
>JBJXGM010000094.1:0-10848 GCA_046155985.1 Myxococcaceae bacterium
CAACGAAGGCCGGACTGAAAGTCTACGCCTACCTCGACAACCGTCGCTACGAGGAGGGTCGCGAGGTCACCGACGTCGAGATGGCAGCTCTCCGCATTAAACGGGACCCTTTTCACGGCGAATGGAACTACACCATCTTGCCGCGACGTCAATAGTAGCGTTTATTTTGCGGAGGCTCCTTAGGTCGGCATTCACACGAGCATCCCTTCCGTGGCAAGGCTGACACGTAGCGAGTTCTTGAAGACTTCAAGCACGATCGCCCGATCGAGCTCGTTCAGCGGCTTGCGGCGGCGCAGGAGGCGAAAGACGCGCTGGTGCTCCTCAACCGTACCGGTGCAGTTCGGACAGCGGCAGCGCTCGCGCAGCTTTGGTAGAGCCAAGACCTGGGTGATGTCCGCACGGGGAATCCCGTGAGCGTGCAGCCGGGGTCGCGCCACGTGGGAAGGCAGCACCTGCACCACAGCCTGGTCGAGGTGCTCGGGACGCGATCGAGTGTGGTCTGTCCGGTCGCGCAGCTCCATCTCTGCGGCAGGCCAAGTGAAGTACCATCTCCCGCGGTAGTCGCGCTGAGCGGCGGGGCCGACGCGACGCGTAGCGTTATCCTGATGCCCAGCGTTCCGCTGAGGCGGTAACCCATTAGATTCCAATGATGCGCGGGGCGGAGGGCTGCTGCGTCCCATCGGCACGAAGGCAGCAAGGAACGCCGTTTGGCCGGATCGCAACTACGCCCCGGAGACCATCTTCATCCCGGATGATGGCAAGAACAAACTGGTTGCATTCATCGACCGCGAGCACCGACAACTCTTCCTTGCGTTTGCCCGAGAGGATCATGGGCGGGTTCGGGAGGATTGGTTTCGCGTCGGTCTCAGTATCCACGAGCTAGTGTCCTTGGCGGGACTCGAACCGTCCGCCGAAAACCTCGTGTTCGGAGCACACAGGGAGGAGGTGGAGTCGGCTGGCTTGAACCCCGAAGGCGGCTTGCCGTCCTCCCTGCTCATCGTGCAAAACTATGGGAATGGAAGGACTCATTCAGTCGTTTGATGGGGCGGACGGCCTTGGGTGGATCGACCTAGACGATGGACGCCGGGTGCGCTTCGGTTTGACCGCGTGCAAGGGCTTCGCTCCAACGGTTGGGACGCGGGTGCGCGTTGGCGGCGTGCAAGAGCTCATGGGCAAGCTCAAGGCGACGTCACTCGAAGTCCTTTTTACTGAACCCGATTTGGTCGAACGTGTATGGCCGAAAGCGCTACAAGAATTTTCGGTCGAGCAACGGTGGGAGCAGGGGACGCAACGCGAAGTCAAAATCAAGCGGGTGGTGTTTGACAGGGAAGAGCTTCGCAGAACGAGTGAGTGGGCCACGCGCGGGGACTTTGTGGACTTAGCCCTGCATCCCCACGATATGGGGGCCTGGGCCAACGTTGATCCCCCTCCGGCGCATCCATTTTTCGAACCGTGGCACGCAGAAATCTGCCGGACGGCAGTGGGTGCCATCTGGCTAAGCCCGAGCGAAGGCGACGACAGAAACTTGTCTCGGGTGGGAGGCAATTCCGCTCCCGTTGTTGGGCTCTGGCCTGAGTGCGCCAAAGGTCATGGTCCAATGGCTCTGCTCGTCGTCGTTGAAAGCGACGTCTGGAAGCCGCTTCTGGGCGAATCGGCCCGCATGTCAATTCATGCCTGTCCGGCCTGTTTGACGGCAACGAAACGAGTTTGGGTTGGTCGGGAGAGCGGAATCGCCAGGGTGAGTTGGCTTACCCAAAATGTCGACGTTGATGAGAAACAGGGCGCTGCAAGCCACTCCCTTCCGGAAATAAAGTTGGGTGCGAAGCCTGTTCTCGTATTCCCCCAATCGTGGGTGTTTGGGGCACGCAGCGATGTTGAGGGCCATCAACCGATAGGTGGGGTCGCAGCCGAATTGCTCGCCGCGAAGCTCTTACGCGAAGGGGCGACGACCAGCTCCGCGAAGGCGTACGACGATGCGAGCTGGGGGTACGATCAGCACTATGGGGCGTCGGTGCAGGACATCGTCGTCGGGGGCTATTCGGTGTTTCGGTTCGCGAAATGCGCGTCCTGCAAGAAGCCGCTTCAGCAGTACCTGCACTGGAACGACTACTTCACCGACGGGGCCTTCGCCGATCTCTTCGACGGTAGCAACGAGCTAACTTTGTTGGCCTGCGACCGAACTCCCGATTGCGGCGGTCCTGCACAGGGGCTCCTCATCATCGACCCGTAGGCGCGGCGTCCAGAACCTCCCCGGTCCGTGCGCCCGGAGGGAAAGCCGAGGAAACAAGTAAGCTCCCGGATTGCTCCGAGGGCCTCTTGTCTATTCGATAGAATACTTTTGACCCTGCCGGGATTCGAACCCGAGTTTGAGCCGTGAGAGGGCTCCGTCCTGACCACTAGACGACAGGGCCTTGAAACTGGGCAGTTCCTCTAGTGGAGGCTTCCACCTCCGTCAACTCTGGCTTCCAGGAGTGGCGCCCCCGGCCAGAACTTCCGCGCAAAATGGCTACCCCAGTGACCTTCAATTCAAAGGGTCAACGCACCACGGCGCGCGAAACTTCGAGGGATGAAGGGGAAGGGGACCGGGCCGCCGCTTGCCCGCTATCGCTTCACCCGAGCGAAGTCGATGAAGCCCTTCTCCGGAATCGCCGCTTGCAGGCGCACGCGAACGCGGTCGCCGACGTCCAAGCCGCGCTCGCCAGACACCAGCCGGCCTTCGACGGGCGGATTGTGCAGGCGCACGTACGTGCCTTTGTCCGACGCCCCGGTGACGACGCCCGAAAACTCTTCGCCGACACGGTTTCGAAGCAAATGCGCGGCCAAGACTTTGCGCATGAACCGCTCGACCTTGTCTGCGTTGTGCTCCATGAAGCTGCAGCGCGCGGCCAAAGCGGCGATGTCCGATTCAGCGTAGGGCGCAGGCTGGTCGTTGATGGCCGCTTTTAACAGCCGCTGCACCAGCAAGTCTGCAAAGCGACGATTGGGCGCAGTGGAATGCGAATACCCGCGCACGGCCAAACCAAAGTGACGCTGCTGTGGCCCCGTGGGCGGCTCGAGCACGTATTCGCCGCGGCCAAGCAGCTTCACCACAGCCAACGAGAGCTCTGGATACGTTTCAGGTGAACGCAAGCGCTGGGCTGCCAGAAATTCAGACAATGCGGTCGGGCTGGGCGTTTCAGGCAGCGTTGCGCCCAGGCCGTCTGCGAGTTGCACAATGCGCGGCCAGCGTTCCGGGGTGTGAACCACACGAGCGACCGATGCGCGCTTGTGCGCTTTCATGAAATCCGCCACGACGCCGTTCGCCGCCACCATGAAGTCTTCAATCACCACGCGCGCTCGGCCCTTGGCCGGCACGACAAGTCCGACAATTTCACCGTCTTGCCGAACGGGCCGTGCCTCGCGAGATTCCAAGTCCAAGGCGCCGCGCTCACGGCGAACGTCCAACAAGCGCTGTGCTGCGGTGTCTTGAAGGCGCAGTTGTTCTTCGAAGCCCTGCGCACCTTTGGGGAGTGGGCCAGTGCCTTCGAGCCACGCCGACAGAGTCTCATAGTCGAACTTGGAATGGTTCTTCACCCAAGCCTTGTAGACGCGCCCCGCAGATACCTTGCCCCAGGGCGAAACGACGAACTCGGTGACCATCGCCGCGCGGTCCTCGTCTGGGTTGAGCGACGTGGCGTCCTCCGACAGCGCATCAGGCAACATCGGAAAGACACGCACGCCGGTGTAGACGGACGTCGTGTTGTGCGCCGCGCGCCGGTCGACCTGGGTGCCTTGTGCAACGCGATGGTCCACGTCGGCGATGCCCACGCGAACCCGAATGTCCCCGCCGGAAAGCGCCTCGCAGACCTCCACTTGGTCCAAGTCACGAGAGTCATCGTTGTCGATGGAGGACCAAGGCAGCTTCCGTAAGTCTTCGCGGCCGTCATCGTTGGGCGGCGTGTTGACGGTGCGCTTCAGCTCTGCCCGGACTTCTTCGGAGAGGTCTGGCAAAAAACCCCGCGCCAGCATGGCCCGGACCGCCAGCTTGACCAAGTCGACAGATTGGTTCGGCATGGTGGGTGGGCTTAGTGGCTTGCGCGAACGTCGGCAATCTTCATGCGCGCACTTCATCGCTGGGGGAGCACGGGATGCTCTCTTTGCGCGCTCCCCGAAGTCCGATCCGACACGGTATGCGAGGCGTTTCCCACGTAAATGCTTGAAAGTACTGGCCTCGTCATTTCCCTCGGTGTGACACGAGAAAGCTCATGCAACACGCAACGTTGCGCAATCCTTCGCCGATAATTCACCAAGCATGAACGTGAACGGAACAGCGGCTTTGCGAAGCCAATGGGCCATGGCGGCAGTCGGCGGCGTTGCGGTCGCAGGCTTGGCTTACTTTTTCACTCGGGGCTGGCAGGCGGGGACGCGGCTCGCGGCGACTGTTGCGGCGGGTCTTTTGGGCGCGTTCGCATGTGTCAATGGCCTCTCTCACAACCGTTCTGGCAGCGCGGCCGCTCATGGGGCGGCTCAGAGCGCTGATTCTCCTGAGGCACGCGCAAACCAAGCGTGGGCTGCTCTTCCGGTGGAAGCGACTGCGCGCAAGGCGGCGCTCGATGCGTTGCAGCTGGACGCGAAGGCGATGGATGTCATCTTTCAGCTGGAGCTCGGCGCACTCATGAAAGCGGGCGTGACTCTGGGGGAAACAGAGCTCGCTGGGCCTTCTGCAGTTGACACCGCCAAGTCGATTTTGAGTTCGCACAGCTACCGTCGCTTTGCCGACGCGCAGGGTGAGCGCTACTTGAACCTGAACTGTCAGCCAAAGCGCGCCGACGCGCCTCAACGTCTTCGGGAAGCGCTAGCAGGCGGTACGCACTGGGACGTCGCAGTAGGGGCCACGAGGCATTACTCGAGAGAGCGAGCGGCAGGTTTAGCCAAGTTTCTCGTGCGTGCTGCAGCCAAAGAATCCGAACTTCGTGTCCGCGGTGAGAGTCAACTGCTGTGGAAGGAAATACTCTCGCACCTCACCGAGGACACTGTGCGCCGTGATGTGTTGAACGCTTTGGCCGATGCGCTGCATCCGAGCATTGCCAAGAGCGTTGGTGAGCTGGAGCTGTCGGCTTTTCTGGAAAACCCACGAGGTGCCCCTACGGAGTGCCTGAGTCGTTTCGGGCGTGAAGCCTTCACCGAGTCCCAGTCCCAGAACTTTCAAACGGAGAGTTACCTGCGTGGTCTTTCGGAGAGCGCCTCGCCGGAAGAGAAGCGTCGCTATCTGGAGTCCGCTCCCCCGGGGATCCAGGCACTCGTCGACCGCGTTGTCATGACGAAACTGGATGAGCGGCTCCCTGAACTTTCCGAGACAGAGGTGCGCGCGGCTCATGGGAGAGGCGAAATCGGGGATCGCCTACTTGCGCAAATCCTTCCGGCACTTGAGGCCGCGCAACGCCAGGCCGCGGTGGCATAAGGAAACCTTGGTCTTTCAATGACGATAATGGGTTCAAGGACTTGCCGATGACGAATTTAATGAGGATGGGAAGGCTTGAGGCTTTGATGGCCGCGCACCGGGAGCCTCATCCTGATCAGGTGATTGAAGCGGAGCTCGTGTCGGCGGAGACTGAGCCTATTCTCGGACCCGACAGTCAGGCGCTGAGATACGCTGTTGAGGCAGCGATCGCCTTGAAGGCCAAGGGCTGGACTGCTCAAGAGGCTTCTACATTCGTCAAAGACATCGAGCGCCAGCGCCGGATTCCAACGGCGGCAGAAGCTGGCCAACTCTTTGCGACCTTTCGGGAAAATGGTGCCACTCCGGAGCTGGCCGAAAGAATGGTGGCGAAGACGCTCGACCAAATCACGCAAGCCGTCAAAGGCGATTCGGGATCCGGGCTGGATATCCTTGGGATTTTGGGAAATCTGTTCGACAAGTTGGATCCCGGCGTGGCAGGCGCCGCATTTGCGATGTTCTTTCCAGTTGCGTTCGCGGCTCAGCGCTCAGCACGACGTGGGCTGCCGACGCGCGTAGCTGGACTCCCGACGCGCGGGACATCGATTGCGGGGTTCCCGTAGTTTCTCGGGCCGTGCATACATTCCCGACCGAAAGGAGCGAGTGTTGCTCCCTTCAGTCGGCGCCCGTGGGCAACGGTCTTTACGACCGCGCGTTGCCCTTCGCGTAAATTGCAAACGCCGCACCTTGCGGGTCCATGCACTGCGCAATCTTGTCGCCGCCTGGGATGTCCATGGGGCCATTCAGGACTTTGCCACCCAGACGGGTGACGCGCTTGGCGGCCTCATCACAGTTGGCCACGTTCACGTCATAGAGCCAGTGCGCGGGCATCTTCATTTGGAGCGCCATGTTGGACATGCCGCCAAACGACTCCTTCGCGTTGGCGCCAAACATGAAGTACTCGCCGCCGCCGCTGCCCATCTCCATGACGCGATTCACCTTGAGTTGAGAGGAGTTCGGACCGTTACGCCCGGCACTGAGGGCTGTCAACGGCCCTGGGCGGAAAAAAACGCTGAACTTTCGGCTCAAAATGAGCGATATCTGCTCTGGGCGGCCATCCCGGACGTCGCTTTCCCCAACTCGTTTAATCACCTACTGGGAGCCGCATCCGAATGGCGAAGCTCAGCGACGTTGTTGTGTTCAAGGACTCGAAACTTGCGGGCCGGTATCCAGATGGTCGGCCCATCTCGATGGCGACGCTTTTTGAGGCCTATTTCGACGGCGCCATCGATTTGCCAGACGAGTCCCCGGAGCACCTGGAAGTCCTCTTTGGGCTTCCCGAAATCAAGTACGATCTCACCGCCCACCACTTGAAGTTCTTGTTCACCAACTTCATTCCGGAAGTCGCGATTCACTCGAAGTCGCAAGACAAACGCATCGTTCGGGAACACTACGACCGGGGCAATGACTTCTTCTCGGCCTTTTTGGGCGAGCGCATGGTCTACACCAGCGGCATCTTCAAGCACGGCCCAAAGACCGAGTCGCTCGAAGAAGCCCAAGACAACAAGATGGACCTGGTGTGCCAGAAGCTGATGCTGCAACCGGGCGAGAAGCTCCTCGACATCGGTTGTGGCTGGGGAACGCTGGCGCGGCACGCTGCCAAGAAATTCGGCGTGGATTCGACCGGCGTCACACTCGCAGAGCGCCAGACTGAATTGGGCAACGAGCGCATTCGCGCCGCCAAACTCGAAGACCGCGCGCGCGTCTTGTGCATGGACTACCGCGAGATTCCGCAAAGGCAGTTCGACAAGATCGTTAGTCTCGAAATGGTCGAGCACGTCGGCGTGAAGAATCTCATGAGCTTCATGCGCCAGGTATACGGCATGCTGAAGGACGACGGCCTATTCCTGCTTCAGTGGACAGGTTTGCGGCGCGGAGGCGATTTGGGGCTGCCCGTCATCGGTCTGCGCCCCGAAGACTTGGTGTGGGGCTTGTTCATGAACAAGTACATTTTCTCGGGCGCCGATGCTTCGCTGCCCCTGAGCAAGATGGTCGACGCGATGGAGAAGGCGGGCTTCGAAGTCCATTCTGCGGAAAACATCACCGTGCACTATGGCCACACGTTGCGTGCCTGGCACCGCAACTGGATTGCGTCGAAGGCGCAGGTCCTCGCGACCTATGGCGAGACTTGGTACCGCATCTGGCATTTGTTCTTGGGCTGGTCGACGCGCGTGGCGTTTCAAGGGAACGCAGCGTGTTTTCAAATCGTCGCCAACAAGAACATCGATTCATTCGACAGAAATGTCTTCGTCGGCCATGCCGGTGTCGGTGCGGTTGCGGAACTGCCGGAGCGCCGTTTGCGGGTCCAAGGCGCGTAGCGGGGACGCCGCGGAGGGATTGTGGTCGCAAAGGCGCGTTCGCTTGGAGCATGGGGGGGAGCCGCAGCAGTAGCGCTTTTCGTACTCGCGGCTTTTGTTCCAGTGGAAGCGTGGGCCCAATGCCCGGTGGTCTCCTCATTGGCCGATGCTCCGGTGGCGCCCCCGAATTCGCTGCGCGATTGCATCGAACAGGCGAACCTCAGCCCAGGACAGCAGTCGCTGACGTTTAGCCCTGGTGTTTTCAATCCCGGCACCATCGTCCTTACCTCCAACCTTCCCCCGCTGACCGACCCCGCAGGCGTTGTGCTGGATGGGGCGAACGCGGCAAATGTCATCATCGACGGAAGTGGCTTTGGGGGAAGCGTTGGGCTCGTGCTTGCGTCGAACGGCAACGAGATTCGAAACGTGACGTTCCAGGGCTTCAGGGGCACCGGTTTCAGCGACGCCGTCATCACGGTGAGCGCAGGCCAAGTCGCTGTCATCGATTCCGTGGTGATGCTGGACAACGCCGGCATGGGAATCGAGTTGGGAGGTGACAACTCCTCCACGCTCATTGCGAACACCAGGTTCGAGCGCACCGGGAGGTTCGTGATTCGCGTGAGGGATGCGGTGTCTAGCAATTGCGCCAGCCATACCGTGATTCGGAACAACGTTTTCCTCGCGTTCCCTAACGCGAACGATGACGCCGTCTTCGCGACCGGGGCGCTGTGTCTCGAGGTGGCCGACAACCAGTTCACGGGATTTAACGGGCCAGGTGGGCACGCGATCCGGTTTGCGTCCGGGTCCAGCGGATGCCAGGTGATGCGAAACGTTGTCTTGGATTCTCGTTCCGCGATCGGGCTGTTCACCGGGACAACCGGTTGTCGGCTTGGCTTCAATGTGGTCAAAGACGCACTTGGGGCAGCGTTCCTCGTGGGAGACTCCGGCAGCACTGGAAACACCCTGGAAGGCAATGTGGTCGTGCGAACGCGCCTCAGCCCAACTGGCGGTCATGGCATCTATGTCTATGCGGGCGCGAATGACACCCGCGTCTTCCACAACACCGTCGTTGGGAGTGAGGGAGATGGGCTGCGCGTCGATGTGGGCCCAAGCGGCGTGCGTGTCCACAACAACCTCCTTGGCTTGAGCACAGGCGCCGGCATGGCCCTATTCGAACCCTCTGTCGTGCGCTCGCACAATGGTTTCTTCGGGAATGCGGGAGGGGACTGTGCCGGAGGCTGCAGTTTGGGCACGGGCAGCGTCGTCGGCGATCCCGAGTTCGTGAACCCCACCTCGCCCGCGGACGACTTTCGGCTGGCAAGCTGCAGCAGTCCCGCGGTGAACGCAGGGCTTGATTTGGGGGCGGATCAAACAGATCTGGTGGGCCCAGCAGGCGGCCAGCTGTTCGAAGGAACAGCGCCCGACCTCGGTGCTCTAGAGAGCGCCTGCGGTCAACCGGCCCCTCCTGAGCCTCCTTCACCGCCAGGGCCGGTCCCACCATGGTTGTTGACGGTGGGATGCGCGTGCCAGACAACCCCTGCATCAACGGGGGGGTTGTCCACTCTCATGATTTGGCTGAGTGCGCTTGCGCTGTCGCGTCGGAGAAGAGGCGCTTCCCTCGGGCGGTGACGGTACCAGCTCCGACCGCAACCTGATTTTCAACAACACCATCTTCGGCAACTCAGGACACTGCATCGGCGTGGGCTTCTGGGGTCCCGCGCGAGGTGCAGGGTCTAACCTGTCCGGGTTCTTCGCGACGGATGCGGATGGGGCTCCAAGGCCCGCGAGCGGCCCGTGGAGTATTGGCGCCTTCGAGTTGCCCTGACTTGCGGAGGGCCGAGCCAACGGACCTCATTAACACTTTGTTCTCGATTGACGAAGCCTTAGAGCACTCCAGCCATGGTGGCTGGACTCACGTAAACAAGTCTCCGGAGAAACCGGGGCGATTCACCCAGCCCGCCTGCATCGCGGAGGGCGTGAGCAGGATCTTGCCTCCGCTCATTGAACGTTCGTAGGCCTCGAGCGCGATTCGGTAGTTGGCCAGAGGCACCCGGGCGCGAATCTCGGTGGCGAGCGGGCCGTGAAGGAGTCCCTGCACGCGGTTGATCATCACCATCTGCCCGAGCAACGAGGTGCGTTTCACCCACTCGTACATGGTGAATCCCTCCACCCTCTTTCGGCGAAACATCACGTCATTGGGGTCGAAGGTCGCAGGGCCACCAGAAAGATTGCCAATGATGCGCACGATGCCGCCTTCTGGAAGCGCGCGAAGCAACGTGCCGGTCAGGGCGCCTCCGACCGGGTCTATCGCGAGCGTGGCGTCCAACGCTTGGCAACGCCGGCTGAGCGTCTGCTCGAAATCGGGTGCCGAGGAGTCCAGGACATCCTTCGCGCCAGTTTCCAAGACAGCGTGTCGCTGGGCTGCGCTTCGAACAACGTGCAGCATCGACAGGCCCCTGGCGAGCGCCAAACGAGCCACCATCTTGCCCAGCGCTCCAGCCGCGGCGGCCTGGACGACCGCCCGGTGTCCCTCTCGCATCGCCGCAGAGACGAGCACCATCGCCGTCAGTGGATTGGTGAGCATGGTCGCGCCTTCTTCATCGCTGACGCCCCCGCGCAGGGGCACGCAGCGCATCACGTCCGCCACGACGAGTTCCGCCCATGCGCCACCGCCTTCCCCCGCCGCAAAAGCGACCCGTCGGCCTTGGAGGGCCCGCGCCATCAGCCCGCTTCCAGCCACCACAACGCCGCTGCCCTCAAAGCCTGCGACGGCACCGACCAGCTTTGGGGGCGAGTAGGCGTTTCGCAGCGCGAGCAGGTCATTGGGGTTCACCGGCGATGCGGTGACCCGGATGAGTGCCTGACCCCGTCGCAGGGCGGGAAGCGACACCTCTTCCAGCGCCAGTGACGCAGCACCTCCCTGGTGATTTTTGACAACGAGGGCGAGGGTTCGGTTGGGCGTTGGAGCCGGCATCGGACGTACCTCCCTTGTTTGAGCGCGATATGCGTTCAGAAATCAAGATGCTGGACTTCCGCCGCTGCGTTTGTCGAATATGCGCCGGTCGCGGCGCCGGC
>JBJXGM010000108.1:0-40907 GCA_046155985.1 Myxococcaceae bacterium
GCCGAGGTGCCCGCATGGCGCGACGCGAGGAGGGCGCATGCCCGTCGGCATGTAACCGACGAGCAACAAAGCCAGGCGGGATAGATCGGCGCTCAGGATGCATAGGCTATTTCGACCAGGGCCCTTAAGCACCCCGCGGGATTGGGCTTTACCACCCACTTGAGTTAAGCAGCCGAGGCTTTGAGCCGGGCTGCCTTCTACGACGTGGACGGGACCCTCGTCCGGACGAACATCGTCCATACCTACGCGTACTACGCGGCCAACCGTGGTTCGCTGTGGGACGCGGCCAAGCGCACCCTGTCGTTGGCGAGCAGCTTGCCTGGCTTTGGGCTTTTGGACCTGGTCAATCGCAAGGCTTTCAACGAAGTCTTCTACCGCTCGTACAAGGGCCTGACTGAAGACCGCCTGCTGACGCTGGCCGAAGAGATGTTCGACGACGTCCTGAAACCGGCGCTTTTCAAACAATCCAAAGACCTCATCGACGAAGCGCGGCGAGCGCAATGTCGCATTGTTCTGGTGACCGGCGCGTTGGATTTCACGGTGCGTCCGCTCGCCCGTTTCCTCGGCGCTGACGACCTCATTGCCAACAAGATGCAATTCGTTGGCGGCATCGCCACGGGCAAAGTCATTCCCCCCATTATCGAGGGCGCCAACAAGGCGAACGCGATTCGCGACTGGTGCGCCAAGCACGACGTTGCGCTCACCGAAAGTCACGCCTATTCCGACAGCGCATCGGACTACGCCATGTTGGCGGTTGTCGGACGCCCCACAGCCGTGAACCCGGACTTGCGACTGCGTTCTTTGGCCCGGGCCTACCAATGGCCCATTTTGGATTTGCGCTAATCCTTCCACCGAACTCATGCGACCTCTGAAAACCCTGCAGAAGCTTTACGACGACGAGTCACACATCGTGATGACCGAAAAGGGCTCGCCCCCGCGCGTCGTTTTTTTCGGCGAAGACTTCCTGCTGGAAGACTTGCCGGTGGGGACGCGTGTCATTTTTCCCCGTCCCCCGATGGCCGGCGTTCCGAACGCGCGCGCGGCCATTCGCTGGGCCATCAATCACCCCGAGGGAATGGAACCCCTGCACGCGCTGTTGCGTCCAGGCATGAAGGTGACGCTCGCACTGGACGACATTTCGTTGCCTCTGCCGCCGATGCAGACGCCAGACGTTCGGCAAACTATTTGCGAAGTGGTTTTGGAGCTGTTGGCGGATTCCGGCGTGGACGACGTTCACCTTGTCATCGCCAATGCGCTGCACCGTCGCATGACGCCTGGGGAAATGCGCCGCATGGTTGGCCAGAAAATTTTTGAAACCTTCTACCCCGACCGCTACTACAACCACGATGCCGAGGACCCGACCGGCATCACGACGCTTCAAGAAAAGACGCATCACGGCGAGGTGGTCGCGGTGAATCGCCGCGTTGCCGACAGCGACCTGACGATTTACGTCAACATTAACTTTGTGCCCATGAACGGTGGGCACAAGTCGATGGGCACGGGCCTCACCAACTACGCATCGCTCCGCGCCCACCACAACCCCAGAACGATTCGCCAAAGCGACAGCTACATGGAGCCCAGCCGCTCAGAGCTCTACCGCAGCAACGAACGCATCGGGCGTGTCATCGACAAACACCTCAAAGTGTTCCACATCGAAACAACCCTGAACAACCGCATGTTCCACGGACCCACGGCGTTCTTGGGGAAGAAGGAAGAGGCGTATACCGAAGTCGACCGGCTGGGGTTTCAGGCCTTGAAGTTCACCCTTTCCAAGCTGCCCCGCGCGGCGAAACGGAAACTCTTTCACGGCATCCCAGCGGGCTACGAAGTCACCGGCGTCTATGCCGGCGCGACTGAGCCGGCGCACGCCAAGACCCTCGAAACGAGCTGGAAGCAGTATTCGGTGCCGGTCGAGGGACAGGCCGACATCTTGATTATCGGCGTGCCGTTCATCTCTCCCTACAACGTCAACAGCATTCTCAATCCCTTGCTGCTGCAGGTCATGGGCCTCGGGTATTTCTTCAACCTCAATCGCGGCGTGCCGCTGCTGAAGAAGGGCGGGACGCTCATTCTTTGCCACCCCGCCTACGACGAGTTCGACCCCGAGCATCACCCCAGCTACATCGAATTTTTCAATCGGCTTTTGCCCGAAACCCGAGACTCGCTCGTGCTGGAAGAAAAGTACGAGCGCGAGTTCGCCGAAAACCCCAGCTACGTGCACCTGTACCGAAAGGGCCACGCCTATCACGGCGTTCACCCCTTCTACATGTGGTACTGGGGCGAAAATGGCCGACAACACGTCGGTCGTGTCATCGTCGCCGGTGCCGAGAACAACCACGTCCCTGCGCTTTTGGGTTGGGACCGCACCGACACGCTGTCCGAGGCCATTGAAGAGGCCAAGGGTCAGATGGGCCGTGGCGCCCAAGTCACTTTTCTTCACCTTCCCCCGATGGTTCAGACGGATGTCCGCTAACGCGTCACCACTTTCGCTGCGTGAGGCTTTCGCCGGGAAGCGTGTGCTCTTCACCGGCGCCACGGGCTTTTTAGGCAAGGTGACGCTCTCGATGCTCTTGCATCGCTATGGCGACGACCTCGCTCGCGTCGATGTGCTGGTCCGAAAAGGAGCTTCGGCTTCCGCGCACGCGCGGTTTTTCGGCAAGGTGGTCGAAAGCGAGCCGTTTTCGCCCCTGCGCGACAAGTACGGCAGCCCAGAAGGCGCGCAGGCTTGGCTCGGCAAAAAATGCCGCGTGCTGGATGGCGACATCACAGACCCAGGCCTGGGCTTAGACGAGAAGACGCGTCAAAGCTTGGTCGGCGATTGCGACGTCGTCTTGAACTGCGCCGGTTTGGTGTCCTTCACGCCGTCGTTGGAAGTGGGCCTCAACGTCAATACGACGGGCGTTCAACATGTGGTCGCACTGTGCGAGTCACTGGGCGTACCGCTCGTGCACATTTCTACCGCCTTCGTGGCAGGCAATCGCAGCGGCCTTGTGTTCGAGGATGAACCGCTCGCTGGCTACTTTCCCAAGCGCGAAGAGCTCGACGGGCGAGACTTTTCGTTTCAAACCGAACTTTCCGACTGTGCCAAAGTCGTCGCTCGCCTCCGGGAGCAAGCCGAAGACCATCAGCTCGCTTCAACATTTCGAGACCGTGCCATCAAACGGCTGGAATCCGAAGGCCGCGACGCACGAGACGAAAAAACGCTGCGCCTGGCCGTCGGGCGCGAACGCAAGTTGTGGTTGTCGACCGAGCTGACGCGAGCCGGAATGGAGCGTGCGCAGGCCTGGGGCTGGCCCAACACCTACACGTACACCAAGTCGCTGGGCGAGCAGGTCATCGCGTCTGCGCCGAAGCTGCAGTACGCCATTGTTCGGCCGTCCATCGTCGAAAGCGCGCTGAGCTACCCCTTTCCCGGATGGAACGAAGGCTTCACCACCTCTGCCCCGCTGTGCTTCGCGGGCCTTAAGGGCCATCGCGGCGTTCCGGCTGGCGAGCGCACGGTGCTCGACATCATCCCTGTCGACTTGGTGGCGGGCGCCGTCATTGCCATCACGGGTGAAGTGCTCACGCGCCAGGTCCGCCAGGTGTTTCACCTCGCGTCGGGCGACTTGAACCCGTTCTACGCTTCGCGTTCGGTGGAGCTCGTCGGGTTGTACCGTCGACGTTTCTTCCGCAACAAAGATTCGGGCACGCAAGTCCTCAACGCTCTCAAGGCGCGCATCGAACCCCAGGCGATTTCCAAACAAGCTTTCGCACTCCGTTCTGCACCTGCCTTCATGAAAGGTGCGCGCTTTCTCCGGCAGGTGCTCGATGATGTTGCGCCGACCTGGGGGGCGCCGAACCTCACCAAAGCCATCCACCGCGCCCAAGAAAAGCTGGGCGACGTCGAGACACAAGCCAACTCGCTCACCAATCTCATCGAGTTGTTTCTTCCGTTTGTCTGGGAGAATCGTTACCTCTTTCGGTGCGACGCGACCCGTGAGTTGTATTCGCGACTCCTCGAAACCGACCGGCTCAGCGTCCCTTGGAATCCCGAGAGCATTGACTGGCGAAACTACTTTCTTGAGGTCCATTTGCCGGGCCTGGAGAAGTGGGTCTTCCCGGGACTCGAAGAAGAGACCCAGCGGCGCAAAGCGATTTCCGCACACCGAGACCTGCTGGAGTTGTTCGAAGCCGCTGTACACAACTTTCGGCATCGGGTGGCGCTGCGGCGGGCAGAGGGAGACCGTGAAGCTCGGTTTACCTACGGCGACCTGGACCGGTATTCAGCACGCGTGGCGAGCTTTCTTTTGCGCTCAGGACTTGGGCGCCAGGAACGCGTCTTGCTCGTCTCGGAAAGCCGCCCGGAGTGGTCGATGGCGTACTTCGGCATTCTGCGCGCTGGCGGGACGGCCGTCCCTGTGGACCCGGAGCTGACCGAGCGCGAACTCGTCAACATTGCGCGTCACGCGGACGCGAAGGTCTGCGTCCTCTCGGAAGATGCAGCGGCACATTTCCCAGGGCTCTTTCGCGCGCTCGCGGAGGCGAAGCTGCCGACGCAGGTGCATTCGCTGGCACAAACGATGGAAGGCGATGCCTCTCAGCCGAGGCGCGTCGGAAACATTCGGCGTTCCGCTTCCCCCGACGACGTCGCCAGTCTCATTTTTACTTCGGGAACCACGGGGACGCCAAAGGGCGTGATGTTGACACACCGCAACTTCGCGTCGCTCGTCTCCAAGCTTGTGGGCGCATTCGACATCGGGATGGGTGATGGCGTGCTGTCGGTGCTTCCGCTCCATCACACTTTCGAATTCTCCTGCGGTCTGCTGACACCCCTCTCGGTTGGCGCTGAAATCACCTACCTCGACGAACTCAACGCCGACCGCTTGGGCGAGGTTCTGGAAACGGGCCGCATCAGCGCCATGGTCGGTGTTCCAGCGCTCTGGCAGCTTTTGCACCGGCGCCTGACACAAGAAATCGCCGCCAAGCCAGCGTGGGTGCGCACGGCAGTCAACGCGTTGATGGCCGCCCACGGTGAGCTTCGGGACAGAACCCCGGTCAATCTGGGCAAGTTGGTGTTTTGGCCCGTTCACCGGCGATTCGGCGGGAACCTCAAGTTCCTGGTCAGCGGAGGCGCGGCACTCACGGACGATGTCCATCGGGCGTTTCACCAACTCGGCTTCGACCTTGCAGAGGGTTATGGTCTGACTGAAGCGGCGCCTGTGCTCACGGTGGCAGAGCCCCAAAATCGGCGCGTCCCTGGAAGCGTCGGTCGTGCTTTGCCCGGCATTGAACTTCGCATTGTTGACCCTGACCCCGAGGGCGTCGGTGAAGTCATTGCCAAAGGCCCATCCATCATGGCGGGCTACTTCGGCGACCGCGAAGCGACGGATGCGGTCCTCAAAGACGGCTGGCTCTACACAGGCGATTTGGGGCGCATGGATGACGAAGGCCGGCTCTATCTCGCTGGCCGAAAGAAAGACGTCATCATCGATGCGAGCGGCAAGAACGTTTACCCTGACGAACTCGAAGCGCTTTACGGCACGCACCCGCGCGTGAAGGAATTGTCGGTCGTTGGCTTGCCCGACGCCGCGGGTGGGGAGCGCGTGGCATGTCTCTGCGTGCCGGACTATCGGGGCGAGGGGCGCGGCGATGGGCGCGAAGCCGTGCGCGCGGAACTGGAAGCGCACTTTCGCGACGTCTCGAGCAACTTGCCCTTCTACAGGCGAATCAAACTCTTGCGCTTCTGGGACGGTGAACTTCCTCGAACCAGCACGCGCAAAATCAAACGCAAGTTGGTCGCCGAAGAACTCGAGAGACTAGAACGCATCGCCGCCAGCGCCGAAAAGGAGTCTGCGGTTGCGCCCGGTGGCCAAGACAGCGAACACACATGGCTTCTGCGCGTCGTCGCAGAAGTGCTTCAGAAGCCGACCGTCACTTTCACCTGGGAGAGCCGCCTTGCCGATTTGGGCTTCGACTCTCTCGCGTTGACGGAACTTGGCGTGGCCTTGGAACAAGCGGGGGTTTCGCTGGGGAACGCGGCGGATTTGGGACAGGTCCAAACGCTGAGCGACTTGCGCCGGCTTGTGGCCACTGCGGGCGCGCGCGGCGTTGACGCTGCGCATGTTGCTCCCACTGCGGAAACGACTTCGACCGCTGAGAAAGAAATTGAAATTCCACAAGCCATCGCGCGCCTTGGGCGCTCGGCCCTCTCCATCGGCCAGCGTTTCTTGTATGGCGGTGTCTTTCACGTCGACGTCTCCGGGAAGAGCTTCATTCCTCAGAATCGCAACGTTTTGGTCGTTGCCAACCACGCCAGCCATCTCGACATGGGGCTCGTCAAAGTCGTGATGGGTGAACAAGGTGAACGGCTCGCCGCCTTGGCGGCACGAGACTATTTCTTCGACACGCCGCTGAAGCGCGCCTACTTCGAAAACTTCACGAACCTCATCCCGATGGACCGCAGCGGTTCGCTCCGCGAGTCATTGCGGCTCGCGGGCCAAGCGCTTGAGAAGGGCTTTCACCTGCTGATTTTCCCCGAAGGCACGCGCAGCCCCACCGGTGAGCTGGCGGAGTTCAAACCCACGTTGGGGTATTTGGCACTGACGTACCGGGTGGACGTTCTCCCGATGTACCTTGAGGGAACCTACGACGCGCTGCCACGCGGCGCCGTGTTTCCGAAGCACACGAAACTGGCGGTGCGCATCGGGCCGTCGTTGTCCTACGACGTGCTCCGGGCCCGGACGGAAACCCTGTCGAAGTCAGAGGGCTATCGGCATGTCACCCGCCTGGCCGAAACAGCCGTGCGCGCCCTTGCCAAGGGTGACGTCATTGACGTCCTCGCGCCTTCGCGTGTGCAAACCATCAGCCCTGGAACGTCGCGCACCCAAGGGCAGACCTCTTGAGAATTCTCGTCACAGGCGGCAGCGGTTTTTTGGGCAAGCACTTGCTGCCGCACTTGCTGCTTTCGGGCCACCGTGTCCGGGTGCTTTCCCGCAAACCGGGAACGTTTCGATTGCCCTCCGGTGTGGAAGAGGTACCCGGCGACTGTCTCGACGCGCCATCCCTCGCTTCCGCGCTCAAAGGCTGCGAGGTGCTCTACCACCTCGCTGGCAAAGTCTCTTTTGACCCGTTGGACGCCCGCGCCTTGTACGCGCTTCACGTCGAGGGCACGCGCGCCTTGCTTGAAGAAGCCAAGCGCGCAGGCGTTCGGCGTGTCGTTCTTGCGTCGACGTCGGGCACCATCGCCGTGGCCAAAGACGAAGCCCCTCGGGATGAGAACCACGACTACCCCATCGAGGTCGTCGGCCATTGGCCCTACTACTTGTCGAAAATTTACGAAGAGAAGTTGGCACTGCAGTTGTGTCGTGCCGCTGGAATCGAACTCATTGTCATTAACCCCAGTCTGCTGCTGGGCCCTGGGGACGACCGCCTGTCCTCCACCTGGATCGTTCAGAAGTTTTTGGCGCGAGAGATTCCGGCGATGCCCTCGGGCGGACTGTCGTTCGTCGATGTTCGCGATGCCGCGCAGGTGTTCGCCAACGCGCTGACACAGGGCGAGATCTACGGGCGCCACCTCGTCGGCGTGAACATGCCCCTGCGCGAATTCTATGAGCGGCTCTCCCGAATGACGGGCGTCGCTGCGCCGCCTCTGCGACTTCCAAGCGCGGTGAATGTCTTGGGTGCGCGGATGCTCGAGCGCTTGGCGCACTGGCGCGGCACCGAACCGGCGTTGACGCCTCAGTCAGTCGAGATTGGCGAACACTTTTTCAACTTGAAGGCAGACAAAGCGGAGCGCTTGCTGGGCTTCCACGCTCGCGACGCGCACGAAACACTTTTTGACACCGTGCAGGACTTGCAATCGAGGATGCCGGCTTCGGTGGCTTCGGCCTCTGGTGCGGCACGATTCGAACCTCGCTCACACCAGTAGGCAGGCACCGGAACACGTTCCGGAACCGGTGACTCTACCCCTCACAGCGTCTTTCTCGACGTTGACTCTTTCCGCGAATCCAGGCGTACAGATTTTCACGATCTCCGAGGCCAAGGCCGGGCGGAAGTCCTCCACGAACGGTGACCCAACGTCCCTTTGGCACCATTCCCTCCCCACGAACCTTGCTGGCCAAGTGAGCAGAGAGTGCCTCTTTAACGAGCGTGCTCAGGCGCATGTGGTTTGCCGAGGCATATCGTTTTGCCCGAACCAGCAATTCGTGCGGCAAATCAATGGTGGTCTTCATTGACCGGCAGCAGAGCCCAGAGCCTCAGTCGGCAAGGTCATCAGGATGCATCCAGCGGCGATTGATGGGCGTATTCGTGAATTCATGCCCTACCCTCATGCACTGTCGGCGAGGAATCCACACCGCTTCTACCACAACGAAGATCGCGAACACTCCGTCAACATGCGTAGTCACCCAATCCCAAAGTCGCCCCAATGCCTTCGAGAATCACGATCGATCGTTTAACCCACCACCTTATTCCGCCCGGCCTTCTTCGCTTTGAACAAGTTGGCGTCGACCACTTTGATGAACTGCAAGGGCTCCTGCATGTCAGCGGTCATCTCCGCAACACCGAGCGACACCGTCACTTCGATGCGCTTGTCTTCGAATTGAAATGGGTGGTCTTCAATGAGCTTTCGAACCTTTTCCGCAAAACGGCGCGCATTCGCTGGGCCGGCTTCGGGAATGACCGCTACGAATTCCTCACCACCGTACCGGGCGAAACACTCTTCTTTCCGAACACGTTGCCGAACCACTGAGGCGAGTTCGCGCAAGACGTAGTCTCCCGCCAAATGTCCGTTGGAGTCGTTAATGCGTTTGAAGTGGTCAATGTCGAACATCACCATGGAGAGCGGGCGCTCGTAGCGCTGGCATCGCCCCATTTCGCGTTCGAGGTAATCCAAAAAGAAACGCTTGTTGTTCACCTGCGTGAGGCCGTCGACAATGGTGAGTTGGTAAATTTCCTCGTGGTAGAGCGCCTCAATATCGCCGCCGCTCAGAAACTTGAAAATCGAACCGCCAACTTTGAGGTAGTCGCCGCTTCGCAACGGCGCCTCCTGGGTCACTTCCTGGTCGTTCAGGTAGGTGCCGTTCGTGGATTTCAGGTCGACGACAAACGACTTGCCTTCCCGCGTGACAATCTTGGCGTGACGGCGCGACACGTTGTCCAGGTCGACGACGATGTTGTTATTCACGTCGCGCCCGATGAAGAACTCTTCTTCCTCAAGCAAGTACCGCTTGCCTAAATCGGGGCCGTGAATCTCGACCAAGCAGCTCGTTGTGCTCGCGTCGATGCGGTCATTGAGCTTCGAGATTTTGGTGACACGCGTTTCGCTCGAAGGCATTCGATTCCTCTTTCTACCATGCCGCGACTGTGTGACCTCCACCGGAGACGTGGTCAAGGGTGGGATACCGCCTCTCTCACCGGGTCTGCGGCCCAGCGCGCGATCCCGAAAATCGAAAGCTGTGGATTCACTCCCAAACTTGTTGGGAAAACGGAGCCATCCACGACGAACAGATTTTCGAGGTCTTTGTAACGAAGTTGCTCGTTCACCACCGAACCCATGGCGCAGCCCCCCATGACGTGCGCCGATACCACGCGAACACGCAGAGGCTCCCAAGGTGCTTGGTCCAACAATGCGATGTCGCTGACGCTTCGCATCACCACCGGCACAGCATGAAGACTTCTCACTTCACGCGCCCCGGCTGCAAATTGAACGCGTGCCATCGCCTTGCACGCTTCTCGCATCGCGTCCCAGTGCTCGGGAAGCAGCGCGTACTTGAGGCTGGGGCGTTCATCGCCGCGACGAAGCGCGACAGTGCCCCCCTCTTCTTGAGGCAAAAAACCATCGGCCAAGAGGGCAATCAACACGTTGCTGTACGGCAAGCGCGTCATCGTCTGCTGATGCACTTCGCCGAAACCTGGGAGCGTGACGGCAGCGAGCAGCGGATGAACAGGCGGTGTCTCCATGAAGAAACCGACGCGCCCTGTGCCCCGTTCGCGAAAATGGTGAGAAGTCACCGACTGCGGCGCGCCTTGGTGCGGATGAATGGGCCTATCGAAGTGCGCCATCATCACGGCGGTCGGATGCAGAAACATCCGCTTTCCGACTTGCCCCTGGGCGGAGAGTCCGGACCGAAGCAACAGCAGCGGTGAACCCACAGCGCCGGCACAGACCGCAGTGACTTTGGGGTGAATTGTCATCCGCGGGCCCTTCAGCTGCGCGCCGTGGGCCTGCCGCAAAAGCTTATGCGCATGAACTTTGGTGACACGACGCCCCGTCCACTCCAGGGCCTCGACCCGCGTTTCGGGGAAAAGCTGCATCCCCTTTTGAACGGCCTCGGGAATCAGCGTCACGTTCATCGACTGCTTCGCGTCGGTCGGACACCCCAACCCGCAGTAGCCAAGGTTCTGACACGCGTGGACGTTGCGACGTACCAACTCCCGTTGGTAGCCAAGCGCACCGCACCCTTCCCACAACACGCGGTTGTTCGCGTTCATCAACGCTTCGGGCCACTGCACAATGTGCAACTTGGCCTCAAGCGCTTCGAAATGGGGCGCCAGCACACCTGGCGTCAACGTGCGCACCCCGAACCTGTCTCGCCAATGCGTCAGCACCGCATCTGGCATGCGAAAGCACGTGCACCAATTCACCGTCGTGCTGCCGCCGACGCTCTTGCCTTGCAACAGCGTGATGGCCAAGTCGTCGGTCGTTCGGCTGCCAAGGTCTTGGTACATCCGCGCGTATGCGGTCTCTTCGCGCATGTCGAAATCCTTGGACGTGTAGTGCCCACCTTCTTCGAGCATCACCACAGAGAGGCCCCGCTCGGTCAGGGCGTGCCCCAATACCGCGCCGCCCGCCCCAGAGCCCACGATGCAGACATCACAAGCCAAGTCGATGTCGCTCATCGCTCGACCCCAGAGTTTGGAATCAACCCATCGCGCGACGGGGGGCCGGAATAGCCCACCGATGCCCAGGTTCGGGAGTCCGAGTAGTAGCTGCCGATGATCAACTTGCGCAGCGCTTCAAGCCCTGTCCGTCGAAACAGCAAGCGACTGTCGCGCCAATGGGCCAACACACGGTCTTGTTCTTCGGCAGCCAGCTGTGAAAACGGCCGCGCGTGGCCGCTCCACAGAGACATCAGCGCGTTGTCGAACAACACCAAAAGTCGTTTCACCTCTCTGGCCGTTTCCATGGGCAGCAGCGACAAGGTGGCGTCGAACCGTACGCCCACACCCATGGTCCCTGGGCTGACGAACCCCTGGCGCTCGGGAACCATCCGCGAAGCGAGCGCCATCACGACGGCGTATTCGCGCGGCGACAAGACGCGCAGCAGCGCTTCGGGCATTGGCCAAGGCCGCGTCGGCCGCAGCGCCATCCATCCCAAAGAACCCAACGCGAGCGCCGCTCCCCCGAAAATGCCTTTGCGAAGGAATGAGCGGCGAGTGAAAGCGTTGAACGTTTCCGACACGCGGCGCAGGCTACCAGATGCGCCTCGCCGGGGACGCCTCGCCAGACGCGCTTGCCCGCTTGAGCGCAGAGGCTTAAACCCCAGCTATGAAAACGCTGGCGATGATTCTCGCGGGAGGCCAGGGCAGCCGGCTCGACCCGCTGACCCGAGAACGCGCCAAGCCCGCGGTCCCCTTCGGCGGGCGCTACCGGATTGTCGATTTCTGCCTGTCCAACTTCGTCAACTCCGGCATCTACAAGATGAAGGTGCTCACGCAGTACAAGTCGGATTCGCTCAACACACATCTCTCGCGCGCATGGCGGATGACCGCCTTCTTGGGTCACTACGTCGAGGCCGTTCCCGCGCAAATGCGGCGAGGCACGGACTGGTACAAAGGCAGCGCCGACGCGATTTTTCAGAACCTCAACCTCGTCACCGACGAGGAGCCTGATCAGATTTTCGTCTTTGGCGCTGACCACGTTTACCGGATGGACATGCGCCAGCTGTTGCACTTTCATCTGGAACACAAAGCGGACTGCACCGTGGCGGCCATTCCAGTTCCCAAAGCGCAGGCGCATGAGTTTGGCGTTTTGGACGTGCACGCCGATGGTCGCGTTCGCAACTTCGTTGAAAAATCCAACGACCCACCCACGATTCCAGGCCGCCCCGATTACTGCCTCGCGTCGATGGGGAACTACCTGTTCAAAACCGATGTGCTGATTCGCGAAATCGTTCGAGATGCGGCCGTCCAATCGTCAGCGCACGATTTCGGAAAGTCGATTTTGACGGAGATGTTCAAGACGTCACGCGTTTTTGTCTACGACTTCGCCCAAAACGTCGTGCCAGGCCAGGCCGAAGCGGAACGCGGCTATTGGCGTGACGTGGGACACGTCGATGTCTACTACAAGTCCAATCTCGACCTGGTCGACGTCGAACCCACGTTCAACCTTTACAACAGCGCTTGGCCCATTCACACCGACCAGGGCCATTTTCCCCCAGCGAAGTTCGTTTTCGCCGACCGCGAACATGGCCGTGTGGGCTACGCCACCGACTCGCTCGTGTCCGAGGGTTGCATCCTTTCTGGCGGACACGTCAACCGTTGCGTGCTTTCCCCAAAGGTGCGCGTCAATTCATTTGCCGAAGTCGACGAATCCATCTTGTTTGAGAACGTCGAAATCGGGCGACACTGTCGTATTCGGCGCGCCATCATCGACAAGAACGTCGAAATTCCTGCCGGCACGGTCATCGGGTTTGACCCCAAAGAGGACCGGCGACGCTTTCATGTCTCGCCGGAAGGCGTTGTGGTCATTCCGAAAGGAATGAAGGTCAGCGGAGCTCAAGAAAACGCGCGATGACGCGCTTGAAGCCCACCGATTCGAACTCGATCGTCAGTTTTGCGTTGGGGCCCCTTCCTTCACAGGCCACGATGCGCCCTTCGCCAAATTGCCCATGCCGCACGCGCCGACCTACGGGCGAACTCGAGTCTGCGTCGCCACTTTGGTCGTAGCCATCGCGCTCCACGCGCGGTCCGTCCTCCGAAGGGCGCGGGCTCAAGCGTCGGAGTACAGGCGCTACGAGGCGCGGCTGGATGGGCATTCCCGCGGGAAAATCGAAGAGGTTCGGGGGCACTTCCTGAAGGAAGCGCGACGGCGGATTGAACCGCACCTCGCCGAAGAGCGACCGTGACTGCGCAAGCGAAAGAATCAAATGCTTTCGTGCGCGCGTGAAACCGACGTAACAAAGGCGCCGTTCTTCAGCGAGCTCCTCAGGGTCCACATCTTCCGCCAAAGCACGCGCGTGCGGAAAGACGCCCTCCTCCATGCCGGGGAGAAAAACGGCATCAAACTCAAGCCCCTTGGCCGCGTGAAGGGTCATCAGGGCCACTTGGCCTTCCGCGACATCTTGGTCGGCGTCAGCCACCAAGCTGATTTGTTCCAAAAACGCCTGCACCGGAGAGATGTCCACTCCCCAGTCATCATCCAAGGGTGTGGCCACGCGCTGCGCCCTCTGCAAGTCAAACTCCTGCGCCGCCCCCAAAAATTCTCGGAGATTTTCCGCGCGTCCCAAACTTTCGTCGGTGCCTTCCGCCTCGAGCGCAACGACCAGCTGAGACTGCGCCAACGCAGCCTGAACTGCCTCGGCAGCCGAAGCGGCCTGTTGCACATGGACCACCAACGCGTCCGCCAACGCTCGGAACTGAGCCAGTCGTTTCTGTGCTGCGGCCCCCAGCGAAGGAACGGCCGACACATCATCGAGCGCACGGAAGAGGCTTTTCCCTTGCTGGGCGGCGGCAGCTTCGAGTCGCTCCACCGTCGTGTCGCCGATGCCTCTGGGCGGCGTGTTGATGACGCGAAGGAAGTCTGCGTCGGAGTCCGGGTTCACCGCCAAGCGCAAATACGCGACGATGTCCTTCACTTCTGCGCGCTCATAAAAGCTGCGCCCGCTGACCAAGACGTAGGGAATGCGTGCCAAACGCAGCGCTTCTTCGAGCACACGCCCCTGCGCGTTGGTCCGAAAGAAAATCGCCATCTGGGAATACGTGACGAATCCCTCGGCGTGAAGCGTCCGCAAACGGCGCAGGATTTCTTGGGCTTCGCCACGTTCATCCCGCGCCATCAAGAGTTCCAGCTTTGCGCCCTGGGGCCGGGCTGACCAAAGCTTCTTGGGCATTCGCCGAGCATTGTGCGCGATGACCGCGTGCGCCGCTTCGAGAATGTTTTGGTCGGACCGATAGTTCTGCTCGAGCTTCACCACGTGCGCGCCAGGATGCGTCTTTGGGAACTGCAAAATGTTTTCCACGTCGGCGCTTCGCCATCGATAGATGGACTGGTCGTCATCACCCACGACGACCAGATTCCCTGGTGGGGGTGCGAGCAGTTGCAAGAACCGACTCTGGACCGGGTTGGTGTCCTGAAACTCGTCAACCAAAACATGGAGGAACCGGTTTCGATACCGCGCCAACGTGGGCTCGTCGGTTCCCCAGCGCACGACCACGAGCCGGAGGAGGTCACCGAAATCGACCGCGTTCGCCGAGCGAAGCATGCGCTGGTAGGCGACGTAGCCTTTTCGAAGCGCTTCGGCGCGACGGTCGCCCATGGCGACTTCCATTTCGTCGGGCCCACGACCTGAGTTCTTTTCGCCATCGATGCACGTCAAGAGCGCTCTTGGCGTGAGACTGCCCTCCAGCCCGACGTCACGAAGGGCGCGTTTGGCCAACCGCAGCTGGTCGGCGTCGTCGTAGATGACAAAGGAGCGCGTCAGTCCCACGCCTTCCGCCTCACGCCTCAAGACAGACGCCGAAAAGGCGTGAAAGGTCGTCACGGTCAGTTCCGCCGCTTCAGCGCCGAGCAAGTGCACCAACCGCTCACGCATCTCGCGCGCGGCCTTGTTGGTGAAAGTGACCGCCAAAACACGGCGCGGCCAAACGTTCCGAAATCGAACCAAATGCGCGATGCGCCGGGTGATGACGCGTGTTTTCCCGGACCCGGCGCCCGCGAGGACGAGCAAAGGCCCCTCGGGGTACACGACGGCCTCGCGTTGAGGCGGGTTCAAATCAGCCAGGAGTTCTTCTTCCGTCAGCGGCGACTGCTCCATCGTCGGGGCACCCATAGCAAGTAACGACTTGCGAGTGGCGCCCCCTTCGCCTGATTTCTGGGGTTAAGTTGCCACCACTGGGTACGGAGGCCACGGTTTGCTGGAACTTGTTCCGCTGGGAGGCTTGGGGGAAATCGGCCTGAACGCCATGGCGGTTGACGCCGGCAACGATGCTTTCCTCATCGACGCGGGCCTCATGTTTCCCACCGCGCAGATGCCTGGCGTCGAAGTCGTCATGCCGGACTTCACACATCTTCTGGCACGACGGAACACCGTTCGCGGTGTCGTGTTGACCCACGGGCACGAAGACCACGTGGGCGCGTTGCCCACCCTTTTGCGTGAAATCAACGTTCCTGTCTTCGGAACGCCCTACACGCTCGGCGTCGCTTCGAGGCGTCTGGAGGAAGCCGGCGTCCGCGCACGTCTCATTCCCATGGCTCCCGGCGAGATTTTTGCACTGGGCGACACGTTGTCCGTCGAGCCCTTTCACGTCTGCCATTCCACGCCTGGCGCGGTCGGTCTCATCGTGCGAACGCCAGAGGGCACAGTCGTCCACACCGGCGACTTCAAACTGGATGAACACCCCTGGGATGGCCAAGCCACCGACCTCGATCGCGTTCGCGCCGCAGCCGACGAGGGCGTGTTGTGCTTGCTCTCCGATTCCACCAATGCCGAAGTCGAAGGCCACACGCCTTCAGAACGCAGCGTCGCCGAGGCGTTCTCGCGACTCTTGCCCGAAACGCCCGGGCGGATTGTCATCACACTGTTCGCGTCGAACATTCCGCGCGTTGCGCACATTCTGCGGCTCGCAGAAAGACTCCGTCGCCGTGTCGTCCTTCTGGGACGAAGCCTGCAACAGGCCGTCGCGCTGGCGGCGGAGACACGTTTGCTCTCGGCGCCCCCTGGCCTCTTCGCTTCGCTCGAAGAAGCCGAATCTCTGCCCAAGGAACGCGTCCTGCTTCTCACCGGCGGTGCTCAGGCCGAAGGACGCTCGTCGCTCGTTCGGCTGTCGCGGGGAGAACTTCCGGCCTTTGCGCTGGGCCCCGGTGACCACGTCGTCGTCAGTGGCCGAACGATTCCCGGAAACGAAAGGACCGTTACGGCCATGCTGGATGCCCTTGTGCACAGCGGCGCACGCATCACTTACCCCGCGCTGGAACCCCGTATCCACGTTTCGGGACACGCCGCGCGGGAGCAGCAACGGCAGATGCTTCAGGCCGCGCGCCCGCGGCATTTCGTACCGATTCACGGCGAACTGCGTCACCTTCACCACCATCGTCACTTGGCCACCGAAAGTGGGCTTTCACCAGAACGTGTTCTCTTGGCACAAGATGGCGATGTCATTCGCTTCGACGACGGTCGGGGCGAGCTCGCCGGCGCCGTTCCGGTAGGCCGACGCTACCAAGACCGATTGGGCACCTGGCACGTGTCCGAGCAGGCACTCCAAGAGCGCCGCATGCTTTCCCAATCGGGCATCGTTGTCGTCAGCATCGTCATTGACCATGCATCGAGCGGCCTTCTGACGGGCCCCCGTCTCACAGGAAGAGGGCTTTGTGCGGAAGAACAAGCGCTGCTTCCCACGGTGGAGAGCGACGCCCGAGCGACCTTCGCCGGCCTCACGCCATCCGAACGCCTCAACGATGCCCTGGCCTCCGATGCACTCTTGCATGCGGTTCGCCAGTCGTTTCGAAGCCGTCTGGGCACGCGACCTACGGTATTGCCCCATGTCGTGAAACTTTGAGGAGGTGCCAATGCCTTCGTTCGACGTCGTTTCAGAAATCAACCTTCAAGAGTTGGACAACGCGCTCAACCAAGCGCGCAAGGAAGTCCTCAACCGCTATGACTTCCAAGGCACCAAGACAGAAATGACTTTGGGCGAAGACGGCAAATCAGTGCACCTGCGCTCCAACGACGAGCCTCATTTGGATGCCGCTTACCAAGTGCTGCAAATCAAGCTCGCCAAGCGGGGCGTTCCTTTGCGTGGCGTCAACGCGGGAGACATCGACCGTGCCGCACTCGGCCAATTAAAGCGAACCATCACGTTTCAGCAGGGCATTCCGGGTGAGCGGGCCAAAGAGCTCGTGAAAGCACTCAAAGATTCGAAGCTCAAAGTTCAGGGTTCCATCCAGGGGGAGCAGCTGCGCGTCACCGGCAAAAATCGCGACGACCTCCAAGATGCGATTCGTCTTCTGAAGAGTCAGCAGGATGCAGTGAAGCTTGATTTACAATTCACGAATTTCCGCGATTAGACGCAGGCCACGCCGGCCGCTCACCCAAGAACCAGCGGCGGCGAACGCGTGGGCCATAGCTCAAACCAAACTGCTTCAGTGCACGGTCTTTAATGGTGTTGACAATCTCTTCTGGCGAATCTGTGACCAACAAGCGGGCCACGTCCGCTTCTTCAATCGCGCCTGTCTTCAACAAGGTGCCCCGCAGGTAGTCCACCAAGGGCATCCAATAGTCTCGTCCCAAAAGGGCGACGGGGAAATCACGTGTCTTCCCGGTCTGAATGAGAACCAAAATCTCGAACAACTCGTCCAACGTCCCAAACCCACCTGGCGTTGCAACAAATGCATAGGAATACTTTGCCAGCATCAGTTTGCGCACGAAAAAGTAGCGAAACTCTACCCAACGGTCGAGGTAAGCGTTGGGCTGTTGTTCTTTGGGCAATCGAATGTTGCAGCCCAGCGAATGCCCGCCCGCTTCTTTCGCGCCCCGGTTCGCAGCCTCCATGAGACCTGGTCCGCCGCCTGTCATCACGGCGAATCCCGCCTCGGCCAGCAAGGCCCCCAAACGGCGCGTGGGCGCGTAGGTCGGGTGTGACTCGCCAAAGCGTGCGGAGCCATAGACCGTGACGCAGGGCCCAACGAAATGCAGGGCGCGAAAACCCCGAATGATTTCCCAGAAAATGTTGAGCGCGCGTCGAAGTTCCCAGCCTCGGGGTTGAGGCCCCTGTAGAAACCGTCGCTCTGAGGCGTCCCGACTGGCCTTCCCCCAAGGTTCCATGCGCCAGGCCTTTAGCATTGTTGCAAATCTTCCTGGACAGAGATTCGCGAGCGCGAGATGGTCGCGCAATATGAGACGCACACTCAAGGTCCTTGGGTTGCTCTTGGCCGGCGCGGTGCTACTGCTCGCCAGTGGCGCACTTTGGCTTCACCTTGCAGGGCTCCCTCGCTACGAAACGGAAAAAGTCGACGTCGACGCCACGCCGACACCTGAGCGTCTCGTGCAAGGGAAGAAGCTGGCCACGCTGCTGTGCGCGAGCTGCCACATGGACCCCGCGACACTGAAGCTGACGGGCAAACACATGCCGGACGTCCCTTCGGAGTTCGGGCCGGTGTATTCCAAGAACATCACGCGCCACCCCACCCGCGGCATTGGGCAATGGACCCACGGAGAAATCGCCTACCTCCTGCGAACCGGCGTGGGGCGAGATGGGGTGTACATCCCGCCATGGATGGTGAAACTTCCGCATCTCTCCGACGAAGACATGTCCTCGATCTTGGTTTTCCTCAGCTCGGACGATCCCTTGGTCGCTCCCTCAGAGGCGTTGCCACCCGGCGTGACGAAGCCCAGTTTTCTCTCCAAGCTGCTTTCGCGGATTGTGTTTCTCAAGATTCCGTACCCTCAACGACACATCGTTGCACCCTCGAAGACTGACAAGGTGGCCTACGGCCGCTACCTCGCCGTGGCGCTCGACTGCTACGGCTGCCATTCCGAAGATTTCAAGACGACAAACATCGCCGAGCCCGAGAAGACGCCTGGCTATATGGCCGGCGGCAACACGTTGCCTGACCTTGTCGGCGGCACGATTCGTTCTGCCAATCTGACTTTTGATAATGAGACTGGACTCGGAACATGGAGCGAGGCCGACCTGGCTCGCGCATTGCACGACGGATTTCGCCCCGATGGCGCGTTGATTCGCTACCCGATGAACCCGGCACCCGAGTTGGACAACGACGACATTGCGGCGCTGTACGCCTACCTGAAATCCCTTCGGCCCCAACGAAACGCTTTTCCGCGAACGCGACAGATGCCGCCTCCAGGCAGCACGCGCGAAGTTGGCGCCTATGCGAAGTACGGGTGCCCCTCCTGCCACGGCGACAACGGCGTAGGCATGGCCGATTTGCGGCAGGCTGCGCAGCGCTACCCCACGGACGCCGCCCTGCGGGAATGGATTGACGACGCGCCAAAACTCAAGCCGGGGACAAGAATGCCTGGCTGGCGAGGAATCATCGCCGAAGAAGACTACGCGCCACTGATCGCTCATGTTCGTTCGCTGGGCGCGAAAACAGCCAGCGCACCGCCCTCCAAATAGTCGAGTTGTTTCCAATGCTTCTCTCGGTGGGCGGCTGCAATGGGCGCCAACTGGCGGCTACCCTTTGGGCTCTGGTAAGCCACGCGTCCCTTCTTGCTGAGGTCAAAACGCGCGCGTGCAGGATTCATCCAAATCGCTCTACATGCTCACCCTGGGCTGCCCGAAGAATCGGGTGGATTCCGAAGTGATGCTCGGCACGCTCAAACAGCGCGGGTACCAGCTTGTCGGGCAACCGGATGACGCCGAAGTCATTGTCGTCAACACCTGTGCGTTCATCGGCCCTGCCAAGCAAGAGTCGGTGGATTCGATTCTCGAACTCGCTGAGCATAAAACATCAGGCCGGTGCAAAACGCTGGTCGTGACAGGCTGTTTGTCCCAGCGCTACGGGCCTGAGCTGGCGCAGGAAATGCCCGAAGTCGACCACTTTCTTGGGACGTCGGCCTACTACCAAATTGGCGATTTGCTCGCCGCCGAAGCCGCCCCACGGCAGGTGATTCCAGACCCCGAGTACATCCACGACGCGCAGACGCCGAAAATCAACACGTCCCCGAAGTGGACAGCTTACCTGAAAATTTCTGAGGGCTGCGACAACAAATGCGCCTTCTGCATCATCCCCAAATTGCGCGGGCTCCAGCGGTCACGGCCACTCCATGACATCGTCGACGAAGCCCATCGTCTCGCTGCGTCCGGTGTGCGCGAAATCAATTTGGTTGCGCAAGACTTGACGGCTTACGGGCACGACTTGCCGGGCAAACCGAAACTGCATGAACTCGTCAAAGCGCTTTGCGCCACCGACGTCCGCTGGATTCGGCTTCACTACGCTTACCCACGTGTTTTCCCGGACGAGCTCATTGACGTCATCGCGAATGAGCCCAAAGTCGCCAAGTACCTCGACATGCCGGTGCAGCATGCGTCTGACCGACTGCTGCGCAGCATGAAGCGCGGCCGGGACTCCGCATTCTTGCGTCAGCTGCTTTCGAAACTCCGAGAGCGAGTTCCGGGCCTCGTCATGCGGACGTCGCTCATCGCTGGGCTTCCAGGCGAAACCGAGGCCGACTTCGAAGAACTCAAAGCCTTCGTACGAGAACAGCGGTTTGAACGATTGGGCGTCTTCCAATACTCCGATGAAGAAGGCACTGCCGCCTACGACATGGACGGCAAACTGCCCCAAAACCTCATCGAGCGGCGTTGGCGCGAAGTGATGGCATTGCAACGGCGCATCAGCCGCGACCTGAACCGAAAACTCGTCGGCCAGCGCCTCACCGTGCTTGTGGAAGGTGTCAGCCCCGAAAGCGAGCACCTCTTGGTGGGTCGCCATGAGGGCCAAGCGCCCGACATCGACGGGCAGGTCATCATCAACGATGGCTTCGGTTATCCCGGCGAGTTCGTCACGCTCGAAGTCACCGAAGCCCACGAATACGACGTCATCGGGCGAGTGGTCGCGCGACCAGAGTCTGCGCGATTCGGCGAAATGACATCCGATGCCGGGCAGTCCGTCGCTCAGGCGTAATTCGCTTGTGTCTCACGTCGTTCGGAGCTGAGATTCCACGTGGGGCCTGTGAGCGCCCTGATTGTTTTTTCGAGGAGGCACATCATGGAATTCGCACGCTTTATGGCATCCCCCATCGGTCGCATCATCCGCGCCGGCTCCGGCGCAGCATTGGTGTACTTTGGCTTGATGTCGGTGGGCGGCGTGGGTGGAATCATCATGGCCCTGGCTGGCGCGTACGCTTTTGCGGCGGGTGCGCTCAATTTCTGCGGAATTTCGAAGCTGATTGGCGCGCCGTTCTGGGGCAAGGACGCAGCTGCGAAATAGCGCTCAGCGCGGGGTCTCGCGCGCGCATTGGCAGCGTGCTTCCTTGGGGATATGGCCCAGCACTTGTTCAATGTGGGCGCCGCAGCCCTTCCAAGTGGGCTTGCCGCAGTTTCCACAGGTAACGAGAACGCACATGGTTGAACTCCTATCGTCTAAGCGTTAACCCACAACCCAGCTCGCTTCACGTCATTTTTTTCTCCATGGGAACTGACTCTCAGACCATCCGTATCCGTCTGCCTGGCAAGCGGCGCGTCAGCGCCACGGTCCGTGGGCACACGGTCGTCACCGACCAGCCTACTGTGCGCGTTCTCGTTCGGCCCCCGACTTCGTCGCCGTGAGGTCTACGGTCTGAGTCCCTGGTGGGGGTTTCAACTTGAAGCGTGTGTCGTCGATGCCGACGTTGCTCTTGAAATCGAGAAACGTCACTCGGTTCGTGCTGCCATCGGGGTCGACCACCGTGCTGACGAGGACTTGTCCGCTGGCGTTGTCGACATCCAGCAACAGTCGCTGAAAACGCTCCTGTCGTTTGGGCGTCAGCTCCAGCTGCTGGCCTTTGCAGTCCGCACAGTTCGTCTTCTGAATAAAGAACTCGTCCAAGAGGCGACCCCGGCCAAACAGAAAAGTGACCGCCGCAGAAAGCTGGTTGCTGTCGATTTGACCTTTGGTCAGGGTCAGCGCTTCGGGGTCGAGCGCCAACACCCTGTCCCCTGAGAGCACGAATGTCTTCGTCGATGGCGTGGCGTAGTCCCAACGCATCATGCCCGGTTTCTTGAAGATGACTTCTCCGCGCGAGCGCTGCTTTCTCCCAAGGCTGGCGTAGGTGTAAACCTGCTCGAAACCCGCGCCGAAGTCGGACGTGCGTTCATAAAAGCGCTGCACCCTTTGGACGAGCTCGCGAACGTCTGCAGTCGGCGCCGCCCCAGTAGACGCCACACGCTTCCGCGGTGGAATGGGACGATCCGTCTCAGTCAGCGGCGATGTCAGCGCGACCCAAAGCAGCAACGATGTCAGCAATGTGACCTCCAAGTGATGCACTCCACATGACGCGGGAGTGCCCCCCCCAATTCACTGGCCTTCCGGTAAACCAGCATAAATCTTACGTCTTTGCTTCACGGAAAGTTTAAAGAATCGTTCTCTGAGTGCGGCACGCTCGGGTTCGCTGAGGTCGCCTTCAACGCTGCCGAGGCGTTCTCTGCGCAAGGCGACGGCTCGACTGACGCTGATAGCCGTGGCCACAGATACGTTGAAGCTCTCGCTAAACCCCGCCATCGGAATCCAAAACTTGGCATCCGCTTTGGCCAAAAAATCAGGCGCGACCCCCGTGCGCTCATTGCCGAACACCAGCGCCACTTTGTCGTCGAAACGCAAATCCCAAAGCGGGGTGCTGTCCTCGCCCAGGGCGGAGGCCAGGACGCGATAGCCGCCGGCGTGGAGCGCCGCAACGCAGTCCTCGGTGGTTTTGTATCGCGCAATGTCGAGCCACTTGTCGCAACCCTGAGAGACACCTTCGTGAGGCACAAACGGCACATGCGGGTGGTCGACAACGTGCAAATCCTGAATCCCAAAAGCATCACAGGTGCGCAGGACGGCGGCCATGTTGAAGCTGTCGCCCAACCGGTCCAAGACCACCGTGAGCGCGCGAGTGCGCTGGCGAATGACCGCCTCGACGCGGGCCTTGCGCGGCTCGAGGAGCAACGTCTCCGCTTCAGGAGGCGGCCGACGTTCGCTAGGCACGACGTGCAACCTCTCGCGCTTCGGGCACTCCGGCATCCAGTGTGCGAACAACAGCGTCCAGCAGCACTTGAACGCCCTCACCCGCGACCGCGGAGATTGGAATGACTTCGACACCGCGCTTTTTCATGGTGGCCACAAAACGACTGAGGCGGGCTTTGGCAAACGGCAAATCCATTTTGCTGGCGGCGACAACTTGGGGCTTGTCAGCCAGGGTTGGGCTGTAGCGCGCCAGTTCGCGATTGATGACGTCGAAGTCTTTGGTGGGCGACCGGCCTTCGCCTTCTGCAGACAAGTCGACGAGGTGCACCAAGACCCGGCAACGTTCGACGTGCCTCAGGAACTGGTGCCCCAGTCCAACGCCTTCGCTCGCCCCTTCAATCAGCCCGGGGATATCGGCCACGACGAACGAGCGTTCTTCGCGGTAGCGCACAAGCCCCAAGTTGGGAACCAGCGTCGTGAAAGGATAGTCGGCGATTTTGGGACGCGCCTTGGAAATACGCGCAATGAGGGTACTCTTCCCTGCGTTCGGGTAGCCCAGAAGGCCGACATCGGCCAACAGCTTCAGTTCCAGCTGCAACTCGCGCGCTTCGCCTTTGGTGCCATCTTGCGCGAAGCGTGGGGATTGCCGCGTGGACGTCGCGAAATTCATGTTGCCCAGTCCGCCGCGCCCGCCTTGCGCGATGACGACGTGTTCGTGGGGCATGCTCATGTCAGCGATGACTTCGCCTGTGGCCAAGTCCTTAAGCAGCGTGCCGACGGGCACCCGAAGCACCAAGTCTTCTGCTGCCCGGCCGTTGCAGTCGCTGCCCATGCCGTGTTGACCGGCCCTGGCGTCGTAGTGCTGCTGAAAGCGGTAGTCCAGCAGCGTTGAGAGTTGGGGGTCCGCCTCGACAATAACGCTGCCGCCATTGCCGCCGTCTCCGCCGCTGGGCCCGCCACGCTCCATGAACTTTTCGCGGCGGAAAGCGACGGCGCCGTTGCCTCCGTCGCCGGCTTTCACCGAAATGCGGACTTCATCGACGAACTTCATGACCCCTCAAATGCGACGCGGGCTTCTCGAGAAGGCCAAATGGCCCTCCCAAAAAGCCCGCAGCGTCCACCACCCACGTGCGCTAAGCGCTCGCGGCAGCCGGATAAACGGACACCTTCTTGCGGTCTCGCCCTTCGCGCTCGTATTTCACGACGCCATCGACGACGGAATAAAGCGTGTAGTCGCGCCCCAACCGAACGTTGGTTCCAGGGTGCACCTTTGTACCCACCTGGCGAACCAGAATGCTGCCGGCGCTGACTTGCTGACCGCCAAAGACTTTGACGCCACGGTGTTGTCCCGGGGAATCGCGACCGTTGCGTGAGCTGCCTTGTCCTTTTTTATGAGCCATGAGTCCCTCTAGGCCGCGACTACCGAGGTGATTTGAACTTCGGTGTACGGCTGGCGGTGACCGCGTCGACGCGTCCAACCCTCTTTCTCTTTACGAAAATGCAGCACTTTTCGCTCTTTGTCTTGCGCCTGGATTCGCGCCACAACTTTGGCGCCTGCAACCGTAGGCTTGCCGATTTTCGGCGTACCGTCACCACCGACCAAAAGAACATCGGAAAAGGTCACTTCGCTGCCCACGGCACCTTGGATGAGCTCAACGCGCAAAATGTCGCCCTGCGCCACGCGATACTGTTTTCCGCCCGTGAGAATGACTGCGTACATCGATACTTTCCTTCCGAAGGGACCGCGCACTTACGCCGCCCGGCGTTGGGTGTCAAGGCAGCGGCCCCTCGGCGAGACCCACCCCCGAAACCGCCGTGGCCGGGTGAGGGAGTGGCCATTCCGCCCCCCCGACCCAGCCTCTCGCGGATGCCGATGGCCGAAGCCTGCGGCAAGCGCAGCAGGCCTCTAGAACTGGAAGCCGAACGTCCCCTGGACGTCGACCAAGCCGCCGTTCACGGATGCAGTTCCCTGACGGATGAAGCCCGTACCCAAGAGGAAACGGTAAGTGCCCCGGACGCCAAAAATAACGATGCCTACGGGAAACTCAAAACCAGCGGCCAGCGGCGCCTCGAAATACAGGTCGCCTTGGAAAAGTCCTGAGCCATCGGTTGTTGGCGTCGTGCTGAACACGCCAAAGCCCAACCCTGCGAACGGCCGAAAAACGCCGAGGGGCGCACTAAACTTCAGCAGCGCCGTACCGCCGTGCCGCCAAAACGCCGTGTCGGGCAGCCCAGAAACCCCAATGGCATTCAAGTCAGCCTGATGACGGGAACCGTCGTAAGAAACCTCGAGCCCCAGCCAGTTCATGAACTGAAACCCAAAGTTCAAGCCCCAGGTCGGGCTCCACTTCGAAAAGTTGTAGAGGTCGCCCGTGTACGTTCCGGCGCCACCTTTTAGGGCGACACTGAAGAACTTGGCGTGCTGCTCCTTGGCCGCAGCTGGCAAAGAGAACAGGGCGAACATCAGGACGGCACTCTTGATTGTTGAACGGCTCATGTCTTCCCCTCATGTGCGGCGCCCGTCTTCGGGCGACCTGCGTGGGCGTGTTGAAAGCACGAAAGGTCGAAGCGCGTCTACAGGGGTGTAGAACGACGCAGCGAGTCATCCGCCAACCAACTTGAACTTTTACAAAAGAGCGGTCACTGGTGACCTCTGTTCGGTGAATGCCCAGCGCCCGGCCGACCGAAACCGCTGAATATCAGTCGCCACCTTCGCGTCGGAGCGTTCGTTTTTGGGGTCGCGATGGGCGCGACCGCTCATTCCACAGAGGTCCTTCATGAAGCGAATTCCGCTTTACAGCTTGTTGGCGTTTCTCCTGACCGTACCCGCGCAGGCCCAAGAGCCGGCTTCCGGGGATTGGCGCGCGCCGAGTCATTTGATTGCCATCAACCCGCTTCAGCTCCTTTTCGGGAAGGTGTCCCTGGAGTACGAACAGGGGCTCGGTCGGCATGTGTCGCTGTTGTTTACGCCCTCGGCACTGGTGTTCCCGGGACTCATCGCACCCTCCATCGACAACCTTCAGGCGTACGGGCTGCAAGTGGGACTGCATATTTTCCCGGGCGGGAATGCGCTTAACGGATTTTGGATGGGTCCAGAGGTCTACGCAGCTTACGCGGTGGCTTCGAACGGTGGACTGCGCGCTACCGGATATCAAACAGCGGTTCAGGGGGCGCTCGGCTACACGTTCATCATTGGGTATCACCTCGGCCTGTCCCTGGGTGTGGGCGCCGGCTGGACGGCGCTAGCGGTGCAGGGACGAGATCAGCTCGGCATTTTCTATGCCTTCTCTGAGAATGGCCTCTCGCTCTCGGGACGCCTCTCGTTCGGCTACGCGTTCTAGCTTTCAACTTTCATGCAGAGGTGGTCACTGGGCGCCGCCTTTGTATGAAAGTTGGCAGTTAGGCCTCGAGTTTCTTCTTCAGAACCGCATTGACCACTTGGGGATTGCCCTTGCCCTGCATCGCCTTCATGACCTGACCCACCAAGAAGCCGAACACCTGCGTCTTGCCGGAACGGTACTTTTCGACTTCGCCGGCGTTCGCGGCGAGCACTTTCTCAATCGCGGCCTCGACAGCGCTGGTGTCGCTGACTTGAGCCAGGCCTTTTTCGGCGACCACGGTGGCGGCGTCTTTGCCCGTGCGGAACATCTCTGCGAAGGCTTCTTTCGCGGCAGTGTTTGACACGCTGCCACCATCGACAAGGGCCGCAAGTGCGGCAATCTGTGGCGGCTGGATGCGAACACCGGCCAGCGCGACGTTGTCTTCCTTCATGAGGCGCAAGAGCTCGCCCAGGCACCAGTTCGCCATCTTCTTGGCGTCGCCTTTGTAGGCTGCCACCGCGGCTTCAAAGTAGTCCGCCAACGCACGGTCACCGACGAGCGTGCGCGCGTCTTTCAGCGGCAGTCCCATTTTCTCCATGAAGCGCTTTTGCTTGGGCCGCGGAAGCTCTGGCAACGTCTTTCGCAGCGCGTCCACCGTTGCGGTCAAAACCACCAGCGGCGGCAAGTCCGGTTCGGGGAAATAGCGGTAGTCGTGCGCTTCTTCTTTCGAGCGCATTGAACGGGTCTCGCCCTTCACAGGGTCGAAAAGGCGGGTCTCCATGTGAATTCGCCCGCCTGCCTCCAGCACTTCAACCTGGCGGCCGACCTCGTACTCAATCGCCTGTTTCACAAAGCGGAAGGAATTGATGTTCTTGAGTTCGGTGCGCTGGCCCAGCGCGGTGGCGCCTTTCTTACGAACCGACACGTTGGCGTCGCAACGGAAGCTGCCTTCTTCCAGGTTGCCGTCGTTGACACCCAAGTAGACGAGTATGTCGCGCAGCACGCGCAGGTATTCGGCAGCGTCGTCGGCATTGCGGAGGTCTGGCTCGCTGACAATTTCAATCAACGGCACGCCGGCACGGTTCAAGTCCACCAATGAGTCGCCACCCGCGTCGTCATGAACGTTCTTTCCGGCGTCTTCTTCCATGTGAATTCGGAGAATTCGTACGGTCAGTTCTCCACCGGCAGTGTCGATGGTCAGCTTTCCATGCTCGCACAGCGGCAAGTCGTACTGGCTGATTTGGTAGCCCTTGGGCAGGTCCGGGTAAAAGTAGTTCTTTCGGGCGAACACGCTTTTCGGCCGGATTTGACAGTCGAGTGCGAGACCCGCGCGGATGGCAAACTCGACCGCGCGCGCGTTGAGAACGGGCAATACACCCGGCATCGCCAAACACACCGGGCAGGTGTTGGCGTTTGGCGCCGCGCCAAAAGCCGCCGAGCAACCGCAGAACAACTTGGTCTCGGTCAAGAGCTGCGCGTGAACTTCGAGACCGATGACCGTTTCCCAATCTGAAAGAGGCATGACAGTAGGAACGTCCTTTACAGCGAAGGTTTCTGGTTCACGAAATCGTTCGTCTTTTCGAAAGCGCGGGCGATGCGCAGCATGCGCGCCTCGTCCCAGGGCTTGCTGATGACTTGCAGGCCCAGTGGCAAACCCTTGGAAAAGCCGCAGGGCAGGCTAACCCCTGGCAGACCTGCCAAACTCGCCGGCAGTGTCAGGGCGTCCATCAGGTACATCGCGAGCGGGTCTTCCATTTTGTCACCCAACTTGAAGGCCGGCGTCGGCGAGGTTGGGCTGATGATGGCGTCGACCTTTTCGAACGCCTGCTCGAAGTCGCGACGAATCAGCGTACGGACTTTTTGAGCTTTCACGTAGTAAGCGTCGTAGTAGCCCGCTGACAGCGCGTACGTCCCCAACATGATGCGCCGCTTCACTTCGGGACCGAAGGCTTCGCGCGACTTTTCGTACAGCTCGCGAAGACCTTTGACGCCCGGTGCGCGCCGACCGAAACGAACGCCGTCGTAGCGGGACAGGTTGGCCGAGGCCTCCGCCGGCGCAATCAGGTAGTAGGTCGCCAAAGCGTATTGGGTATGTGGAAGCGAGATTTCAACAATTTTGGCGCCCAGCTTTTCGTATGCTGCGGCCGCCGCACGGACCGCTTTTTCAACGTCGGCGTCGATGCCCGACACGAAATACTCGCGCGGAAGCCCAAGCCGTATGCCTTCGACGCCCTTGTCGATGTCGGCCAGGTAATCCGGCGCGGCAACCTTGGCGCTGGTGGCGTCTTTGGGGTCGTGCTTGGCGAGAATTTGAAGCAACGCGGCCGCATCCGGCACCGTGCGCGTCATCGGCCCCACTTGGTCCAGCGAGCTGGCAAACGCAATGACGCCGTAGCGCGAAATTCGGCCGTACGTCGGCTTCAGGCCCACTGTTCCCGTCAGCGCCGCCGGCTGACGAATTGAGCCGCCGGTGTCTGTACCCAATGCGAGCGGGGTTTCGCGCGCCGCAAGAGCCGCCGCCGAACCTCCAGAAGAGCCGCCAGGCGTGCGGGCCAAATCCCATGGGTTGTGCGTCAACCCAAAGGCTGAGTTTTCGGTCGACGAACCCATCGCGAATTCGTCTTGGTTCAGCTTGCCCAAAATCGGCAGACCGGCTTCTTTGAGCAGGCGGGTCACTGTTCCGTCGTAGGGCGGAATGAAGCCTTCGAGCATCCGCGAACCGCACGTCGTCTCGACGCCTTCTGTCAGAAAAATGTCTTTCACGGCGATGGGAACACCGTCCAAGCGACTGGCGGGTTTCCCCTGTTGCCGGCGCGCATCCGAAGCAGCTGCGGCGGCCAACGCGCCCTTTTCGTCGGTGCGCAAAAACGCTTTCACTTTGCCATCCACCGCACGCACGCGGTCGAAACAAGCCTTCGTGGCTTCGACCGAAGACACCTCGCGCGCTTCGATTTTTCGCGCCAACTCCAAAGCCGACAACTCATGAAGCGCGGTGCTCATTCCAAAATCCTTGGCACAGCGAAGCTGGTACCCACTTTGGAAGGCGCGTTCGCCAAAGACTTCTCCGGTGGAAGCGATGGCTCACGAACATCGGCGCGAAGCAGTCCCTCGGCGAGCGTTGCGTGCGATGTCGGCTCCACGTCTTTCGTGTCGAGCGCGGCAAGTTGTTCCACCGACTGCAAAATTGCCGAAAGCTGCGACCGGTAACGCTCGGCTTCGACATCGGAGAGCGACAAACGCGCCAAAGCCGCGACTTTGCGGACCTCTTCCAGGGTTAGCGTCATGACTTGGGCTGCTTAGCCGTTCAGCGGAAACTCATCCAGGGAGATTCGATAACGAAGTGCATCGTAGGCACGGGTCCACCCTGAAAAGTCTCGCAATTCGAGAACAGATCAAAGCTGCGATCAAATCTGAATCTGACGCAACAGTCGACGCCCGCTCCCCGATGATGGCTTGACGCTTCACGGCCCTGATTGGGCGAGGGCACATGAAAAAAGTCTTCTGGGGATCGCTGGTCGCAGTGGTGGGTCTCGTCGGCTGTGAGGGCGATGCTCTGGACCCTTGCGGCGACATCTTTGAGGCCGCACTCACGTCGGAGTCCGTCGCGACGCAAACGTCGTGGCTCTCTGACACGCCCGTTTGGTCGGTTCTGTATGAGGGCGGCGCTCCATGCCCCAGCCTGACCGGGCCGATGTCGAGCTTCCGCGTCATCACCAACATTGAGGATACGGGCGCCGTGGGTGGCCACATTATCTCGATGATGCACTACGACCCCCACGCGGGTTGCGAACCCACCGTTCGAAATCCCCGCTGGCGCGACCTGGTCGGAGGGGACCGTCAGTTGGGACCTCACGAGTCTGCTCAACTCATCTTCGACGTCGAAGGCCTCGAGTGTGGTCGCGCGCAATATGATCAAGACCTCGGCGGCAATCAGCTGCTCGTCGGCATCGTGATCAATACGGGCATTGACTGCCCAACTGAGCCTCCGCCGCCTCCGCCGCCTCCGCCGCCTCCGCCTCCGCCGCCTCCGCCGCCTCCCCCGCCTCCGCCTCCTCCGCCTCCTCCGCCGCCTCCGCCTCCGCCTCCGCCTCCGCCGCCGCCTCCGCCGCCGCCTCCGCCGCCGCCTCCGCCTCCTCCTCCGCCTCCTCCTCCCGACGGAGGCACGCCCGACGGAGGGTATCCAGGTGATGGAGGCACGCCCGACGGTGGCAACCCCGAGGTGGGGGACGTGGACGTCGCCATGTGCCGTGAAGCACTGGTCATCGAGAAAGGCCGGTCCGTCCAAGTCGGCGCCGACGAACGCGCGGTCGCCACGTTCTCGATCAAGCCGGGCTATTCATCGATCAAAGTCTCGCTGGTGAGTTACCAGCAGAAGGCGTGGCCAGCCTTCCTGCCGCAGAAGTTCATCGACGGCGTCACCGGGACCTTCCATGGTGGTGGGCCCTACCGGCTCAGCGTCTCGACGCATCTCCCGCGACAGGTCATTCTGCTGTGCGGTGGGTTCAAAGGTGAGAACCTGACCTACGCCAACTGGCCGAGCTACGAAGAGCGCACGATGGACCGAGAGCAGCTTGGGCTCAATTCACTCTACGGCCCGGCGGAACGTGAGCTTCTCCAACAGTGCATCGAGCGAATCCCTGCGGAGAAGATGCGCCGAGAACGCATGCGGAACTAAACTCCGCGCGGTTGCATCGAGACACGCCCGGCCGGCCGTCCGATTTGGACGCCGACCCTCCGGGCGTGTTCGCTTTTGCCCGTGCGTCTCGTCACTCGCCGCGCGCCTTCAGCGTTGGGAACGCAACGCGAAGCGTGTGTCGCTCGGTGCGCCTTGGCGGGACGACGACTTTATTTGAAGAGATTCAGCACCGCCTGAATGACAGGTGCGCGCGTCGGAACATCCTTTTGGAGACGCTCGAGCTCACCTTCATCAAGCCAAATGCCTTTGCAGGTGAAACAGGCGTCAATTTCGACGTCAACGCGCCGCAGGGTGTGCAAGTCGAGTCCACACTTGGGGCACTTCATGTGGTGCAACTTGCGCAGTGCTTCGCGATCTTGCGCCTGTGTTTCTTGCTTTTGCTTGTGCGCGAGGCGGCGAAGTTTCTCGACATCTTCGCGCGCAAAGTAGTCATCCACGGGGTCCGTCTTGTTCATGACCGCAAGATGCCCTCAATTGCGTAATTTTTGAATCGCAGAACGCGCGACAGGGGCTTCTGGGCCATCGGGGGCCAGGCTAAGGTATTGCTCGTAGTAGCGCACGGCGTCGGCCTTGCGGCCCTGCGCGCGGTAGGTTTCGGCAAGGCCCATCAGCGCGTCGAGTGACGTGGGGTTGGCTTTCAAAGCCCCCAGAAAGCTGTCCTCGGCGTCACGCAGGTTCTCCAAGTCCAACAGGACAAGCCCCTTGCCCGTCAGCGCATCCGCATTGCCTGGGCGCAGTTGCAGTGCCTTGTCGTAGGCAGCCAGCGCTGGCTCAAGACGCTCGCGGGCACGAAGGCGGTGCCCCATCATGAGGTGCGCCTCGAAAGTTTTCGGTGGCTGTTGCTTGGCTGCGACCGACACCGGCGCTTCGGGCAACGGCTGTGCGGCGGTGGGGACCGCAGGCTCGGGTGTTTTCGCCACCGGCGCGGGCTCTGGCGGCGCGGGCGGTTCGCTCGGGAACGCGACTGGCGCTGGAATGGATGGGTGCAAGTCCGCGGGCGACGGCGGTGGTTTGGCCAACAGCGCGGGCGAGCCGGCCGGTGGTGCCAGCGACGGGGTCGGTTGTGCTGCCATGGGGTGACCCACCGACGGCGTCGAAGCACCGGGTTCCGCCGAAGCCGGAGAGGGTTCACCTTTTAACTTTGCCCAGGCGTCTGAAACACGTGATGCCAAAGACGGCATCGGGCGCTGCAACACGCCCCCGTAAATATAGGCACCCGTAACAAACGCCATCAGGATGCCGCCCAAGACCCATTTCGCCGAACCGCTCTTCTGGCTTGCAATCTGTACCGGAGTCGAAGCCGTTTGGGGCGTAATCGGAAACTCGCCTGTCGCGCGACGTGCCAGCGTGAGCGGCGTTTGCGATCCTAAACGCGCGCTTTCCGACGGCATCATGAGGTTGAGTTCTGCGCTCACCGTCCGGCGCGGCATGTCGGGCCTCGAGCCCGGCAAAGCCATATCCAATGACGAGGCCAACCCGGCGCCCTCGAGCTCGCGGCCTCTCGCGAGCTCAACAACGGCAAAAAAAGGTGCGAGCTCAGGAATGCTCTCGAGCTTTTTCCAAACATCGCCGGTCAAACTCAACTCGTCATCCGCCAGGGCTTTGCGCTCGACAATCCAGCGCTGAAGGGTCGAGAGCTCGCGAATCAGAACGATTTTGTCTTTTTGTCGAAGCTGCCACTCGCGACCGCGTTCACCCTCGGTAAGCGTCGAAGCCAATTCGGGGTCGCCGGGCGCAAGCGACTCAGTCACAAGCATCGTCTTCTTGCGGACCCTGAACACGTGGCCGCATTGGGCGCATTTCACGCTGACGCCGGCTTCAGTAATACGGGCGTTGTCCAGTTCGTATTCGGTTTTGCAGTGGTCGCACCGCACGTCCATGGGCATCACCATAGCCGTTTAGCGGAGGGAAAATTGACCCCCTGCTACCCCCTCCTACACTCGGTTGGACCTCATGTAGCTACAGGTCGCTACTTGAGAACCGAAGGAATCGTGGACATGGCCAGGAAGTCTCGCGCCGAGAAGGCGGTCCTCTCGCGCCAGGAAATCGCTTTGCGGCGCAGAGAAATCAGTGACAAGCGTTTGTCGTCTTCATCGATGGTTCAACGCACCATCGTCGCCATCGTCTTGGGAGCGGCGTCGCTGTTGGCGCTCGTCTCGCTCGCAACGTTCGTGCCCGGCGGACACAACGCGGCCGGCCCGGTGGGCTACCTTCTGGCAGACGGGCTGCGGTCGCTCCTGGGCGTTGGGGCGTATGCCATCCCCATCGGTGGTTTGTACGCGGCAGGTGCTTTGGCCGTTGGCCGACCCGAAAAGCGGCGTTGGCCTCAAGTCCTGGCGGCCCTGTTGCTGTTGCCGAGTGTGCTCGTGCTGGCGCAAATCAGCTCGCCGGGCGAACTCCAAGCCGGATATCCGCCAGGCGGCCAAATCGGCGCGGCCCTGGCCGACGTGCTGATGGGATTCTTTTCGACCGTGGGCTCGCTCATTATCGTTTCGGCGCTGGCATCCGTCGGGCTCATCATTGGAACCGAAGACGCCTTCTTGCGGTTGCTGGCGGCGCTCGCGCACGTGGCGCAGTCCGCGCTGTCCCATGCACCTGCCTTTCTGCAAGGCGCCTGGGCGAAGCAAAAGGCCTGGTGGGCCCGCCTTCAGACGGCGCGCGCCGAGGCCAAGCTTCAGGAAGCCGCTTTCTTGGCGCAGCTCGAAGCCGATGCAAGCGACCTGACAGACGCAGAACGCGACGCGGCAGAGGCTGAGGCGGTCGCCGAAGAGGCTCATCGACTCTCCCGGGAAGCCGAACAAAAGTCCGCCAACAAGAAAGCGACTCCAGAAGGCGCAAATTCCCCAACGGCAACGCCCGCCACGCCAAACCGCCGTCGCGAACCCCGCCTGGCCACGCCGCCCGCACCGAGCACGACGTCACCCACGGCGATGCCCCTGCCGCCATCTGATTCGGCGCCCGCCGAAGTTTCGCGCAAAATGGTCGCTGGCGTAGCCACAGTGCGCGACAGTTCTGACATTGCGGCCGGCGCAGCTTCGGCAGCGAGCCTGGGTTCGGCAAACTCTGGCGCTGCGAATGGCCCCAGCACACCCGTTGGCGCGCGAACGCCTGTCATCGTCGAACCCAAAGCCCCGCCCAAGCCCTCGCGGCGCGACCAAAACGCGTTTGAGTTCGTCGGCGGACGCACGCGTTTCACCCTGCCGCCACCCGATGTCCTTGAGGCCGACAAACAAGAGCGCACGACACTGGACCGAGAAGTCTTCCTGTCGACAGCCGAAAAGCTTCGCGCGAAGCTTGCCGACTTCGGCATCGACGGAGAAGTCGTGGAAATTCGACCCGGGCCCGTCGTCACGATGTACGAATTTCTGCCGGGCCCCGGTATCAAGGTGTCCAAAATCGCGTCACTCGCCGACGACTTGGCCATGGCGATGGAGGCGATGCGCGTTCGCATCGTCGCGCCGATTCCTGGCAAGGGCGTTGTGGGGATTGAAGTCCCCAACCGGCACCGCGAAACGGTTTTTCTCAAATCGATTGCCGAGCAAGACGCCTTTACCAAGTCGACGTCGAAACTCACGATGTGCGTGGGCAAGGACATCGAAGGCATGCCGTACGTGCTCGACCTGGCCAAGGCGCCCCATTTGCTCATCGCCGGTACGACGGGCTCTGGAAAGTCGGTGGCCGTCAACTCGATGATTATGAGCCTCTTGCTCAAGGCCACGCCGGAAGAGGTTCGCTTCATCATGGTGGACCCCAAGCGCCTCGAGCTGTCGGTCTACGAAGGCATTCCGCATTTGCTGCTGCCGGTTGTCACCGACCCCAAGAAAGCCGCGCTGGCGTTGCGTTGGGCGGTCGAAGAGATGGAGCGGCGGTACCAGGTGCTGTCGGAAGCGGGTGTTCGCAACATCGCGGGTTACAACAAGCTGGTCGATACCGTGGGCGGCGATGCCCGCGCACTCAAGGCCCACAAAGCGAAACCTGCACCCAACGCGAAAAGCCTGGTGGTCGATGTCGCGCCCGACGAAACCGAAGAGGCCGCTTTGGCGCGACAAGGACACGCAGGCCTCAAGCCACCCGGTGTACCCGCGCCCATCGATGACGAAGAAGTCCGCGCACCGATTTCACCGCCGGACCCCGCGCCGGAGAAGCAGCTGGAACTCTCCGAAGCGCAGGCCGCCGAAGCTTCGAAGAAAGAACTCAGCAAGCTGCCTTACATCGTCGTCATCATCGATGAGCTCGCCGATCTCATGATGGTCGCCTCGCGTGAAGTCGAAACATACGTCGCACGCTTGGCCCAAATGGCGCGCGCCGCAGGCATTCACTTGATGGTCGCCACCCAGCGTCCATCGACGGACGTCGTCACAGGCGTCATCAAGGCGAACTTCCCCACGCGCGTCAGCTTCATGCTGCGCAGCAAGCCCGACTCGATGACGATTTTGGGCACCACCGGCGCTGAAGCGCTTTTGGGCATGGGGGACATGTTGATCATGCCGCCCACGAGCGCGCACTTACAACGCGTCCACGGCGCCTTCGTGTCCGAAGTTGAAATCAAGCGCGCCGTCGACCACCTCAAAGCGCAGGGCAAGCCGGTGTACGACGAATCGATTCTGCGGGCACGTGAAGACGAAAACGACGGCGAAAGCCCCGAAGACGACTTGTCCGACGCGCTCTACGACCAGGCGCTTGCCGTCGTCACTGAAATGCGCCAGGTCTCCATCTCGATGCTGCAACGCAAGATGCGTATTGGTTACAACCGTGCGGCACGCATGATTGAGCGCATGGAACGCGATGGCATCGTGGGCGCGGCCGACGGCGCCAAACCCCGTGAAGTGCTGATGCGCTCGAGCACGGAAATGACGGCCTAGTGCGCCGACCGGAACGTAGTGATCCCTGATGCGCCACGGGCGGAGCCCCCAACATGCGGTCTGAAAAGCTCGCGCTGTACGCCACCGCATCGCGCGGGACAGAGCCGTTTTTGGCCGGTGAACTTAAGACGCTGGGCGCTTATCATGTGAAACAAGGCCGCGGTGGGGTGTCGTTTGTTGCGACGCTCGAAGAAGCCCTGCGCGTGTGTTTGTGGTCGCGCATCGCGATGCGGATTCTCTACCCGCTGGGGGAAAGCACCGTGGAAGGCGCCCAGGGGCTCTACGACGCCGTCGAAAAAATCCCTTGGGAAGACCATCTCACGCCGAAGACAACGTTCGCTGTCGATGCCGCACTGCGCGACAGCGAGCACCGCCATTCGGGGTTTGTTGCGCTGAAGACGAAAGACGCCATCGTCGACCGCATGCGACGCGTCCGTGGCGCAAGGCCCAACGTCGACACGCGAGAGCCGGATGTTCGGGTGGTGGTGCACCTGTCGGGAAAGAAGCTGTCGTTGTCGCTCGACCTCTGCGGGGAGTCGCTTCACCGGAGGGGCTACCGGGTGGCCCCGGTGGTGGCCTCGCTCAAAGAAACGTTGGCGGCGACGATTCTTTTGGCCGCGGGCTTCACCGGCGAAGAACCGCTCATCGACCCGATGTGCGGTGCAGGCACGTTTCTCTTGGAAGGTGCGCTTATCGCTTGCCGGCGTGCACCTGCGCTCCACCGACGTCTCGCGGTCGAGCGCTGGCCAGGCATGGGGCGTGACGCGCAGCGCGTCCTTGCGGCGCTCAAAGAGGAAGCCAAAGCGCAGGAACGACACGCGCCTCACCCGATTTGGGGACTCGACAAAAAGGAAGAGTCCATCATCGCCGCGCGAAAGAATGTCGCCATGGCCCGCGTGCCGGCGGACATCCATCTTGTCGAGGGCGACGCGCTTTCACCGCTACCTCCTGGTGCGCCAACGGATGGCCTTTTGGTCACCAACCCCCCGTACGGCGAGCGTCTGAGCAGCGGTCAAAAGGGAATGAAAAGTTTCTACTTCAAACTCGGCGATACGCTCGGCCAGACGGGATTTCGCAAGTTCATCTTGGCGGGAAACGACAGCTTTGAAAGTGCGTTTCACCACCGGCCCAAGCAGCGCATCGCACTTTGGAACGGCCCCCTTGAATGCGAGCTGCTTGAGTACTCGCCCGCGCATGGGCCCCGGTCGAAATAGCCTGAGCAGGGCCCTTACCAGCGCGACATCGCGCCCAAGTCATGAACCAACTTGAAGCCAGCCCGTTCCAAGATGTCTGCTGCCCGACGACTGCGCACGCCGGCGTGACAATAGACAACCAGGGGTCCTTCCTTGGCGCCAAGCTCGTGGGCGCGCGCTTCGATTTGCGAAACCGGAATATTGATCGCGCCCGCAATGTGACCCGAAGCGAACTCTTCAGGGGTTCGCACGTCGACCAACTTTGCGCCTTGTGAAACCAGCTCGTGAGCACGTTCGCTCGACACCGACCCTCCCCTCAGCCAAAAAAAGACACCCAGGCCGATGGCCAGAACCAGCAGTGTCTTCAAATGGGACTTCATCGATGCACGTTAGGGTACGCCCGTGAGGCGGTAAGGCTGCGGTTTTTGCTTGCCCAAGGCTGACATCCACGCCCAAAGCGCTTCGAGGTCGGCGTCTTTGAACTCGGGGAAGGCCGGCATCATGAGTCCGCGTTCAGGCGCATCGCCTTCGCGATATTTCACGTGAAGCGCCAGAGACCTTGGGCCGCGATACTCCGACAGCGCAATGGGCGCCGCGAAATCCCAGCCGAACTTAGCGCCGACCTTCGCCACGCCATGGCAAAACTGGCAGGACTGGCGAAACAAGCCATACCCCACGGCATCGCCTCCACTTGTCACGCGAAACTGTCGCTCGTACGCGGCGCGCTGAACGTACTCAATCCCAACGAGCGAATCGACGTAGGCCCAAGGCGAAAAGGCCTTCTTGTCCTTGCGCTCGGGTACCCAGGGATGCCACCGCGTTTCAACCATGACCTTGTTGCCCAAGAATTCAATCGGCCGCCGGTCCCTTCCCGGCGCGACCGCTTTCCCCACTGGCACAAAGGCCGTCGACCAACCTTCGGCCTGACCCTCGCTGGCTGGGCGCCAAACTTCGGTCGCGATGAAGGCGTTGAGGCGGCTCAGCTCGGCACTGTCGTTGGGATGCACCGGCACCTGCATGCCGTTTCGGAATTGAAGAATCGCCAAGTCGGCAGCCTCGGGCGGAGGCGAAGCAGCAAAGACGTCGCTCAGCGCCACCCCGCGAAAACGGGTTTTCTGCCGGTATTGAACGTCATCGCGCGTGACTTCTTGTTTCGGGAGGCCCCGCAGATCCACGACCGCCGGCTCGGAAGCTTTCTGCCCAGTCTCCGGCCGACTCCAAACGCGGATACTCACGCCAGAATTTTCGGCTCCCGCGGAAGCAGAAATCGCAAGACTTAAGAATAATGACGCGCTGAGCATTTCAGGACCCTCCGCGTGCAAGCTACCGCGCCGTGTGCAAAAAATCGATTGGCACACGTGCAACTTGCCGCGTTACGCATCGATAATTCCCGCACAAGTTGTCTAGGGGGAGCATCCCTATGATCAAGATTACAGTTCGGTTGGCCCGCCTGTTGGACGGTATCGACGACGCGCTTCCCTGTGGTTTCGACTGGCGCCATGCGAACAACGGCGGTGCCGTTGACCTCGCAAAACAGGTGGCTGGCGAGGCTGGCGCGGCGGCTATGAGAGGCGTCGAAGTACTCGTCCGCGATGGTCTTCCCGGCTCAGCTACAGCGAAGGCAGCGATTGTGGTGGGCGCTGTCGCGTGCCTGCCCGTCGTGGTACCCGCAGCAATCGCGGCAATGGCGACGAAGGCCGTGGGTGTGGGCGTTCCGCTTTATATCCTCGGAGGCTCTGCGGGCGTCGCTTATGCCATCGCCCTGACCGAAGATGCCGTAGCGGCCCTTGCGAATCAACTTGGCTTTCCGCTGGGTCGAGCGTCGGCCAACGACGTTATCAACGCACTTGATGAGCTTCGCCAAGGACGCACCGACCCGGCCAGACGGCAATACGAGAAAGTGAAAGAATACCTCGAGCGCGAGGGTTGGGTTCGTGCTGTAGACTTCCGAACTGATTCCTAAGGGCAGCGGGCAGTCCTGAATTCAGCCACCCGCGATTCGTTTTCTGAGGCGCTTGAGGTTCGTACGGTGGGTCCAAAACATCGCTGCCATAAATGCCGCTGACATCACCGTGTAGGGGTGCTGGCCTTTACTGAAAAGCCCAACGCCAAAAGCTGTGATGCCAGCGCAAAGTGAGCCCAACGCACTGATTCGCCAGCGTGACAAAACACCGGCGTAGACGACCGCCGCGCCGAGAGCCGACCACGGGAGAAGAACTGCGGTGACGCCCAAGGCGGTGGCGACGCCCTTCCCTCCACGAAAACCAAGCCACACCGAACTCACATGTCCCAAGAAAGCGCTGAGTCCGACAGCGGCATGCATCCAAACGTCATGAGGCATCCATCGGGTCGCCAGCCAAACGGGCAAAGCCCCTTTGAGGGCATCGAGCAAAAGCACAACGCCGCCCAAGCGTTTGCCAGCCAAACGGGCAACGTTGGTGGCGCCAATGTTTCCACTGCCGTGGAAACGGGGGTCGAAGCCCGCTCGACGTTTGGACACCCACACGCCAAAAGGAAGCGACCCGCAGAAATACCCCAAAAACAACAGCGCGGCGCCCAGTGGCGTCACGCAGCAGCCCAAGGTCGCGTCGACAGCAATACAAAGGCGTAGTTGAGCGCAAAGGCCGCGCCGACCCCCCACTGAAACCATCTCATCTGGGCAGAAGAGAATGAGGCGTAGGGTTCAGGCCAACGAAATATTCGGCGCAACACAACAAAAGCAGTCACTGCAGCGCAGAAAATGGCAACCGATGCGCCGAGCGGATGAACAGAAAACGCACGCACCAGGTCAAAATGCGTCACGGCTTCCGTGGCCCGCGTCAGGCCACAGCCGGGGCACGGCCAGCCTGTGTGCGCGCGGAGCGGGCAACCCCAAAACGGCAACGTGGCAAGCGGCAAAAAGCGCACGGCCAAAAGCCCCAGCCCCGTCGTGAGGGCGACGCCATCCAGAAAAGTCAGGCCGGTGGTCTTGCGCCATGCCCACAGCATGCGAACTCACCAACCTGCGCCTTGCGTTTGGGCTTTGGCAAAGAGCGCCGCGAGGCTGCTGGCCAAGGTCCCAAAACCCGCACAGCAGCAGCAGCAAAAAATCACCATCGGCATCAAGACAACGGCCACAGCTTTCCCAGGGGTTGTCTCTTGAACGTGCCGAAAGCCCAAGCCCACCAGAAACGCTTGGTACAACCCGCTCAGTGTGCCCACGACTGGGATGAACTGAAGCGCCAGTGGCCCTGCCGAATAGGCGACGATACGAAGCGTCGCGCCATAGCCATTGCGTGCAGCCCCAAGGAGAAGACCAATGCCATGCAGCAGCACGGACGAAACAAGGAGTCCCAACGGGTAAAGCACCAAAATCGAGGCCACCATCCCCAGCAAAGTGCCAGCGTTGGATGCACCGGACGCCATCGCTTCGAAAAACTTCTGCAGCACCAGCGGCAGGCGGTCAATGTTGGGAATGCTCCCGGCCAAAGGGTTTCCAAAGCCAGACAACATCAAGACCCCTTGGCTCAGCGCGCCGAGAACGGCAACCAAAAGCCCATAGAGCACGGCGTCTGTTGTCGGTCCTTTGGGGTCAAGCGCCGGCCAAAACCGCTGCGGCGCGAAAAGCGAATCTCGCCACGTTTCGAACAGTGCCTTGAAGAAACCCAGCTCGCGACGTCGCTCCCATGCCGTGGGCTGGCGCAAGGACGCACCTTCTTCTGGGGCACCGGTCAAACGCGGTGTCCCCATCGGCGGGCTTCCTTCGGGTGCCGCTGCGACGTCGGTCTGCTTTCCGCAGTGCGGGCAATACTGCACGCCTCCGCCCTGCGCTTCGAAGGCCTGATGACAGTGAACGCACGAAGCTCGCATTGGTAGGTGGGTGGCGCCGTACCGCTAAGTGCGGCCGGTTTCCACCCTCCTCCTTTCAAACCGTACGTGCGGATTTCCCGCATACGGCTTAACGGGGGTTTTCACGGGTAGCTTGCACTGCTT
>JBJXGM010000109.1:0-14546 GCA_046155985.1 Myxococcaceae bacterium
AGCCGTTGCACGAAGGCCGCTTGTCGACACGAAGGAGCATCGGCTTTGGCTGTGCGAGGCCGACTTGGCTGTCAAAGCGTTCAAGATTGCAATCGGTCGCGGTGGAGCGGGCAAGCGCAAGCAAGGAGATCTCAAGACTCCGCTCGGAACCTATTCGCTCGGGAGCCCCAGGGCCTCGACCAGATTTGGCATATTCATTCCGATCGGCTACCCCACCACCGAGCAGAGCAAACAAGGTTTCACAGGTAAAGACGTTGGAATCCACGGACCTGATCGCCGATTTCGCTGGCTCGGTGGAGCCAACAACTGGATGGATTGGACTCAGGGCTGCATCGCCGTGGCCACGGATGACTCAATCGAGGAAATTTCGAACTGGGTCAATCTCAAGAAGATACGGGATATCCACGTTCTGTAGCTCTTCGCCCCCGAGCTCAGTCCGGTATCACTTGCACTTCAGCGGCCGTCGAAGCTTCTCCGGAATGCCGAAGTCTACGTGGTAGTGCTCGTCGTGGCGCACCCAGGCTTCCTTCTTCATAAACAACGGATCCAGTTGCTTCAGGGCGGGGGCGTTCTGGAAAAGGGACTCGTGGAACGCCGGGGTGACGATGATGCGTTCGATCCGAACGCCGTGAGCGCGTCCGACTTCAACGAGCGCCAACAGATGATCAGCGATAGCCTTCCAGTCAATCCTCAGCTCATCGAGCGTCCCGCGTTTGTCGAATTCCAAGCCGTACCCGAACTTGTTCAGGGGAGAAATCGAGACCTTGTCGGGTTCGCCTCGTTTGTTCACGACGGGCATGAAGAAGTCTGCCGACAACCCATTTTGATGGGTCTTATGAGGCCATAACGATCCGCCGGACTCCTTCCCCATCTCGCCGTATTGCCAGGTGCGCTTCGACAGCTTTGCTTCGAGCGCCGTGAACGCGTCGATGACGGTTTGTTGAACCAAGGGATGGAGATAGTTCCTCCCCATCGCGCATGCAGCGCTGGAGAACGCCTCGAAGTTGGGGCCACTGCACGGGAGCGCGACACCACCCTGGAGTTTGCCGCAGCCGCCCGCGCCGAAAGAGATCGCGTCCTCGGGCGTTTTCGAACTCGCCGAACCGACAAGGAAAAGGATGGGAATGGCGGCGAGCGGGGAGTGCACCATGTTATTGCCGAATTGACGACGCGCGCGCGACGAGAGCGCTCTGACGGCTCAGGAACCGAGCCCCGGCTGACGGCGGGCCCAATCCTCGAACGAGGTCCAGACCACGCCGGGGAAAGCGCTGGCGAGCTTCGCACGATCGACGTCATAGCCGGTGCGCTCGAACCACTCGTACATCAGCACCCCGTCCTCGCCCATGCCCTTGCGGATCATCTCCAGCGGGACCTGGAAGTAGCTGAACGGTCGGCCGGTAACGCGGGTCAGAATTGCGACTGCGTCTTCTCCGCTCACCTCGTCTCCCGCCAGGTCGAAGCGCGTGCCCGCGAAACGCGCCGGGTCCTCGAGCGCGACAATCGCGCATTGGGCGATGTCGTCGACAGCGATCTGCGCGAGCTTGCGGCCCGGCTTCAGCGGCGTCGCATACACGCCGGCCCGGAACTGGTCGGCCGCGAAGTACACGTTCTCCATGAAGTACACCGGCGCGATGATCGCCGCCTTCGCCCCGCTCGACCGAATGTGCTGCTCGACGCGGTACTTGCTCTCGAAGTGCGGGACGCCGGTGGCGCGATCCGCGGAGGCCACAGACGTGTAGACGAGGTACGCGCTGGCGGCCTTGGCCGCGTCGGCGACCGTGATTCCCTGCCGGACCTCGACGTCGGGGCCCTTTTCGAATGGCGTGCCCATCGAGAAGACGGCGTCGGTGCCGGCGACCGCTCGATCGAGCGACGCGCGGTCCTCAAGGGCGCCGACCACGATCCGGGCGCCCGCATCCGCGAGCGCCTTCGCAGCGGCTCCGTCGGGCTTGCGCGTCAAGGCGCGGACCGTGTGGCCGCGCTTGATGAGGCCGCGCGCGACCGCGCCGCCCTGCTTGCCTGTTGCTCCAGTGACGAGGATGGTGCTCATGTGTGCTCTCCTTGTGGGGGTTTCGTGTGGTCGATCGCCCCGAGCCTGCCGGCTCGGTAGTCGAGAATGGCCTGTTCGATCTCGCGCGCCGTGTTCATCACGAACGGTCCGTGCTGGACGACGGGTTCGCCGAGAGGGATTCCCGAGAGCAGTAGCGCCTGCCCCGGGTCGCTCGCCGCGAACGGGACCGTGTCTCCGGCGCCCAGGACGGCGAACTGCCCCGCTTGGAGGGTGCGCCCTGCGACGGCGACAGAGCCGTCGAACACGTAGACGTACGCGGCGTGGGCGCGGGGGAGTGGGACGTCGAGCGCGGCGCCCGCTTCGAAGCGCCAGTGCTGATACCCGATCGGGGTTCGCGTCTCGATCTGGGCGCGCGCGCCGAGCGCCTCGCCCGCAATGACCCTCACCGTAGCCAGGCCGTCGGGCGTGGAGGCGCTCGGGATGCTCGAGCGCGGGATCTCCTGGTAGCGAGGCGGCACCATCTTGTCGCGCGCGGGCAGGTTCACCCAGAGCTGGAAGCCGTGCATCCGCCCACCGCGCTCATGCATGGCGCGCGATGGCATCTCCGCGTGGACGACGCCGCGCCCCGCCGTCATCCACTGGACGTCGCCGGGCCCGATCCGACCGCGGTGGCCGGCCGAGTCGGCGTGCTCCGCCTCGCCCTCGAGGACGTACGTCACGGTCTCGAAGCCGCGGTGCGGGTGGTCGGGCGCGCCGATCGCCTCTCCGGGCCGGTACTCGACCGGTCCCATCTCGTCGAGCAGCAGGAATGGGTCGGCGTGCGCGAACCCTCTCGTCGGGAACGGTCGCCGCACCACGAACCCTCCCCCCTCCGTCTGCCGGTGGGAGGTGATGACCTGGACGACCTCACGGAACATCGCTGGCTCCTCTCAGCTGCTCCTCGGCGGTGGTGCCGAGCTTCTTCACGAGGGCGATCAAGCTGGCCCGCTCGCCGCTGGTCAGGCCGGACGCGGCCCGGTTCATCGAGCGCTTGTGCTGCTCGAACGCGGCGGTGATCTGCCTCCGCCCCTCCTTGGCCAGCGACACCGTGCGAACCCGCCGGTCCTCAGCATCGTGCGTCCGCGCGACCAGTCCGCGCGCCTCGAGCCGGTCCACCGCGGTCGTGATCGCGCCGCTGGTCAGCTCGATGCGCCTGCCGATCGCGTTCACCGGCTGAGGCCCCCGGTGGAGCAGCAGCTCGAGGATGACGAAGTCCGAAAAGCAAAGCTCGAGCCCCTCGATGCTCCGCTTCGCGTGCCGCGCCAGCGTGCGTTGGGCTTTCATCAGGACAAGCCAGAGGTGGGTGCCGGACATGTCGCTCACGGAATTTATCTTAACGTCAAGCTTCTTGATGTCAAGTGATTTCGCGTGTTCGCACCCGGAACGCGGGATTTCGTCCCGCCGTTCGACATCGAGAGAAAGTGGTGCGCTCTGTCCTGGATGAGCCGCGAATTCGGGAGGACGTCCCGCCCGAGTCCGGCCAACTACCGGTATTCGCGAGAGTTCGCATCTGCGGGACCGTGCGAGCGGAGCGATCCCGTCCCGCCGAGAGCCCCGCGAGGCAACTCGCGGGGCTTCGTTTTAAAAGCGCCAGCGTTCGCCGGGTTCTGTGCGACGGATGCGGCGACGACCTGACCGCGTGGCACGATGTGATGTGCTGGGTCTGGCCGCTCCGCAATCGAGCGTTTCAAGTGGGCTCGTACCACGCTCCCCGACGCTGACCGCGCAGCGCGAGCTTCCCCTGTTCGGTGAGCTGACGCAGGTGCGCCTTGAGGGTGCTGCGGTTCGCTCCTGTCGCCGCCACGGCTCCGGCGATGGTCAGGCGGCCGTGTTCCTGGGCGACACGTAGCAACTCCGCCGCAAGCGGCGGAAGGGGAGCCATCAGCCGTTCCCGCTCGACCTTCTTCGCGAGGGTGTCCTTCTGGGTCGTCAGGCAGCGGAGAAAGAAGAGGAGCCACTCGCTCAGCTGGCTCTCGTCCTTGTCGAGCGTTGTCTGAGCCTGGCGGAGCGCTCGGTAGTAGCTGTCCTTGTTCTCCTCCACCACGCGCTCAAGCGAGCTGTACGGGACGTATGCGTATCCGGCCCGAAGCAACAGCAGGGTGGTGAGCACGCGGGAGAGACGGCCGTTGCCGTCCTGGAACGGGTGAATCGCCAGAAAGCGCACGACAAAGACGCCGATGACCAGGAGCCGGTGGTACGCCTTGGCGTCGAGCGCCGCGCGGGTCCACTCGACCAGCTCCGCCATGAGCCGTGGGGTATCGAAGGGGCTCGCGGTCTGGAAGATGATGCCGAGGCTCTGCCCGTTCTCGTCGAACGCCTCGACGTGATTCGCGAGCTTCTTGTACTCGCCACGATGGCGCTCATCTTTTTCGGAGTATCTGAGCAGGGTCGCGTGGAGCTGCTTGAGGTGGTTCTCGTTGAGGGCCATCGCCTCCCAGCCGTCGAACACCAGGTCCATCGCCTTCGCGTAGCCCGCCACCTCCTGCTCGTCGCGCGAACGGAACGAGCGAATGTCGAGGCCAGAGAGCAGGCGGTCGACCTCCACGTCGCTCAGTTTTGCGCCCTCGATGCGGGTGGAAGAGCCAATGGATTCAATGGTCGCGATTCGTCGGAGCGCCGAGAGGCGTTCGGGCGCCAAGACACCCAGCGCCTGCCAGCGCCCCTTGAACTCGTCGAGCTCCGCGATGAGACGGAGGAGTTCCTGGGTCAATCCCAGCTCCTTGAGTGGTTCCATGTCCATATAATTGACCACAAATATCCACGAATCAAGACTAATGGATATCTGTGAATATTCCCATGGTCATTGCTGACGGAGCTGGCACCGAGGCCCGTCCCCGCCGCCACCAAGTTCGGTGCCGACGCGGAGTCGAGGCTCTTCCCCACCCGCCGCGCGGATTCCGGTAGAGGTCAGGCGGCGAATCCTCGAAGCGTCCGTACGTGCTCCACAGGACTGGCACCCAGATGCAATCCGAACCGCCTATTCAAGCGGTGAGGCCACATGGAAGCTCACCGCGGTCTTCTGCATGCGCTTCATTAAGGGATTCGAAGAACAGATTGTCGAAGCGCTCGGCACCAAGAACTCGGACATCTACTACCAGGCGGTTCTTGCGGCCGGAAACTGGGACATCAAAGCGGCATGGCCGCATGTCGTCGCCCTCATTTCATCGGACAAAACACCGAAGCCTCTTCTCCTGGCCGCAATTGAAGCCGTACCGAGCATTCGCCCCGAGGAGGCCCCGGAACTCCTCACCGACTTCACCGATTCCGATGACGAAGACATCGTCGAGGCGGCCTATGAGGCATTGGCGATGGCGGAGGGTCCGTCAGGCGAGGACGAGGATGATGAGGACGATGTGTTCGTCCAATGAAATGAGGCGGATCGAATGGCGGCGAAGAAAAGAAAGCCAAACCAGAAGATGCAGACGTGGATCGATGCGCGAAAGCGTCATCACCTTTCCCACGCCCAAGTCCAGATGGCTCGTGAGCTGGGCATGAACCCGATGAAGCTCGGCAAGCTGGACAATCACCACCAGGAACCGTGGAAGATGCCGCTCAGGCAGTTCATCGAGCATCTCTACTCAAAACGGTTCGGAAAGCCTTGTCCGGACAAGGTCACGTCCATCGAGGATCGATGGCGTCTCGAACAGGAAAAAGAGGAGGCCCGGCGTGCGGTTCGGCGCCAAGCCGCGGTGAAGACAGCATGAAACGGTACGATGCAGACGGGGAAATCCCGACGCTCGAAGTGGCGCCGCAGTCCGCACGCCACACCGGACTGGTCGCGTTAGGGGCGTGAGACCGGATGACGACACCGTCAAATTCGCATCTGGGCGCATTTGACCCTTAGCGCCGACCGCGCATACAACTCGTTCGAGTCTTATCTGACACTCGTCAATGTCGTTTCCGGAGGGGGGCGATCGGCACATGCACGGGCTCATGAAGCTGTGTGTCGTTCTAGCGCTCGTCACTTCGGTGCTTCCGCATCGGGTCTCGGATGTGCAGGAGGCCCTCGTCACCCATGAAGGCATGGGGCCGGACAAATGGGCCACAGCCTGGCTGCTAAAGCGCTTCGTTCGGCCAGGCGCGCCCCTTCACGTCGTTTCGGCTGGCAGCGCTCTCCCGGAAGGCCTTGCCTTCGACGTGCCATCGTCCCCTTACCGCCGCATTGGGGGTCGAACTGCCTTCGAAAGCGCGCGCGTCGCCTTCGCCGATGGAAACTCGCGCGTCGAACACTTCGGCCGATTCATTCACGACATCGAGATCAACTTCTGGGGTGCGGATGAGCTCGCGGCTTCGTCCGCGATGGAGCAGGGCTTTCGCGCACTCCGGCGTCAGCACGGCCGTCGCCCAATTCCGGCCGATTGCTACCTGCGTTTCTTCGATCACGCCTACGCGCTGTTAAACGAGGGTCGCGTGGAGGCCGACCTGACGGAAGCCGACTTCCGGGTGGACTGCGGTGGTGGGGACCCAAACCCTCCCACGAGTACCGCAGAAGTCGTCGAGCTTCCCGTCGAACAGCTTCTGTCAGAGCTGCGTTCTGGGAAATCCGTGGCGTTCGTTGATGTCCGCGAGCCCGACGAGTTCCGTGAGGCGCATCTTCCGAGAGCGCTGAACGTGCCGCTTCGAGACCTCGCGCCCGCCTTGATTCGGCAGCTCATGGGGGTCGATTACGTTGTCAGCTACTGCGTGAAGGATTTCCGCGGCTACGAGATGGCGCTGGCGCTTTCGCGCGCGGGCATCCAGCGTTCCGCCATCCTCCGTCCGTTCGGGATTAAAGGATGGGTGCGTTCGGGTCTTCCGGTCACCCAGGAGGGCTTTTCCGATGACGACGCTGCACGGGCGCTTGCCCGGTGCGCGGCCGTACCGGAGGCGTGCCTGCGGTCAGAGGGAGACCGGCGATGAAGACAACGACGCCCCCTCGGCCCACGTACGTGTCGATGCTGCTCTGTGGCGGAGTGGTCGCCCTCCCGCTCGCCGTCGGACTCTTTCAAAGTGGAGGACTTCTGTCTTTGGCGTCCGGGTCTCGTCCGCCCGGTCAGGTCGCATACGTTTTATCGAAGCTGTTTGCGCTGACGGCGTTCGGTCTGTTCTGGCTTCAATGTGCACTGGCGCTCTCGCGAAGCTCACCCATCTTTCGGGCTTTCCCGCAGGTCAACCGAAGCGGACACGTGAGACTGGGGCTGGTGACTGCAGGATGCGCCTTGGCACACGCCCTTTTCTTTTTCGTCGCCTCTTCTGCCCGCACTGGAGCGTGGGCTTGGGAGGTGTGGGTTCCACGCGCCGACCGCGGCTTCTACGCCATGAATTTGAGCCTTGGGCTTGGCGCGCTCGCTGTCATGGGACTCTTGGTCCTTGCCGGTTGGCGCACCCTTCGGGGAGACGCGCGGTGGCGGAACGTTCATCGCCTTTGGCCGCTGCTTGCGGCGTTTGCTTTCGTCCATGCGTTTTCCATCGGGACGGCGTCGCGCTCGGGTGCTGCGCGGCCTGTCTTCCTGTTCGTTGCGGGCTCCCTGGCGCTCGCCACATTGGCGCGGCTTCTTCCGCATCGGGCGCTGTTGGTCGTTCTTGCTCTCCTCGGAATGGGCGCCTCCCCGCGCGCTGTAGCCCCGGGCGTCGCGTTCGTCGGGCTTGGGCCAACGGGCTGGTCCCTCTATTGGACCAACGCCGCTGGGGACACCCTTCGGATTTTGACAGCTTCGGAGCCCCGGACCCCAGCCTTGTCGCTGTCACGAAAGCGCGTGGCCTATGTCTCCGCTTCGGGGGAGCTGAGAGAGGTCGACCTGACGTCTGGAGCGGACGCGCTCCTCGTGCGTCCAAGGCACGGCGATGCGGTGACCCAGCCAGCCTACGCACCAGGTACAGATGACCTCTATGTGGTGCTGCTCCACGATGGCAGCAGCGCCGAAAGTGACATCGCTCGCTTGGACCGGCGCTCCAAAACGCTCGAGCCCGTGGTTCGCCAGCGCTCGGCGCAGCTCGAACCGAACGTCGCGTCGGACGGCCGCACGCTGCTGTACACGAGTTTGGCCTGTCAGGTGGAGTGCGGCCGGATCATTCAGGAGCTGTGGGCATTCGACCTCATCACGCGTCAGGCGAGGCAGCTCACGTTGACCAATAGCGCTGTGCGACAGCCTTTCGAGTCGAAAGGGGTCGTCTATTTCTCCTCGGACCTCGAGGGGAACCACCACATCCACCGCTTCGACGTGGCGACCAAGACACTTCAGTCGCTCACGGCAGGTGAGGTGACTGACGAAACGCCCGTCGTGGATGCGAGCGGTGCGATTCTCTTCATTCGGAGGTCGCCCGCAGGCGTGGCGCTCATGCGCCTTCGAGGCGTTGGAGATGCGGTCTCGGTTCCGTTGCCCGAAGAGCTCACCAACCTTCGGGACCTGCGGGGAGGGCGTTGAAGTGACGCTGCACATCGCCCTCGTCGCATGGGTGCTCGCTGGCGCGTCGCCCCTCAAACTGCGCGAGCTCCCCGCCAGGGAGTTTCATCCGTCACGAGGCGAGACGGTGTCACTGCCGTTTTCTCTGGAGACGCCGTGCGAAGTGGGCGCCGAAATCTTCACGGGCGATGGCGACGGAGTTCGAAAACTCACCGCGAAGATTCCTTTCGCCGCCAAGAACAAAGCGCTGGTGTGGGATGGCAAGGACGACCTGGGCCAGGTCGTGCCGGACGAGGCGTACCACGCCGTCTGGACCTACCGTTGCGGCGGCGTTGAAGGTGTCCTCGACGAGCGACGCACATCCGGGGGAATTCCTCTTGAGCCGCTTCCTCTGTCCGTCTCCGGCGACGGCAACCTGACCCTCAACCTGCCTGCGCCCGCCCGCGTGCTGGTGCGCGTTGGCATCAAGGGCGGCGCCATGTTGCGCGCGCTTCACCTGTGGGCCCCGAGCACGAAGGGCACCCTGCGCATCGCATGGAACGGAATAGACGCCAGCGGCGTCGAGCGGCTCGTGGGCACGCCGGGGCTCGTGTTCATGGCGAGAGCGTTCTCATTGCCGAACCAGACCCTCCTGACTTCTGGCAACACGGCACTGACCTATTTCGACTACCGACAAAAGCGCAGGTTCCCGGTTCCAAAGGCGAGCCTCGCGGACAAGACCCTGGTCCGGGACGGAAAACGGATTGCGCGGGAAGCGCTCATTCCTGTGAGTCTGCTGCGTGACCCGCGCGTGAGGTTGTCTTTGGCTCAGCCCGCCAAGACAACATCGTCTGGCGAGTCTGTTGTAAAAGGACCCGTCACGTTCAGAGTGGAAGTGCCGCGCGAAGACCAGTGGCTCGTCGAGCAGAGCCTCTATGAAGTCTCGTTCTTCTTGGATGGGCAGTTCGTGTCCGAGGAGGAGACGGGCTACACGCCCCTCAGCTGGCGCTGGGACCCCAAGGGCGTCACCAAGGGCCGCCACGTCATGACGGTGAACGTTGCTGGGTTCTGGGGGCATGTCGGCGTCGCGAGCGTCGCACTCTGGGTGGAGCCATGAGGTCGGAACGCGCTCTCGCACTGCGACTCTTGCCGGCGGCGCTCATCATGGGGCTTTCCCTCGGCTGTCGTTGTGGCTCTAACCCGGGAGCAACCGACACGACGCCCCCAGTGCTGACGCTGCGCAGTCCCGAGGTGGATTCATTCACAACGAGCACACATCCGGTCATCGTGTTGGCGGCGAGTGACGTCCCAGGTGAAGACGAGTCCGTCAGCGGTGTAAGCACGGCCACTCTCCGGCTGAGTGTCAATGGTGTCGACGTGAGCGAACAGGTGGAGGCCGTCGTCTCGGACGAGGAAACCCGCTTCACGTACGTCCCGGTTGAGTCGACGCCGCTTCTCGATGGCCCCGTGATGCTCTCCGCCTCCGTCGCGGACGCCGCCGGCAATCAGACCGAGCTTGCGGCGGGTTTCCAAGTCGACACGCGCCCCCCTGAAGTGGTGGCGGTCACGCCGGGGGCAGACGGCGGCATCGCGACGCCGAGCGAATCGCTCGTCCTCCGCGTGACCGACGAGGGGAGTGGTGTGGACTGGACGTCCCTTGGTGTGTCCGTTGACGAGCGGCCCGTCCAACTCTCCCTCCAGGGAGACACCCTGACGCTCACACCGCCCTCCGGCGGCTGGCCTGGAGGCGGTGTTGAGCTGCGCGTCACGGTTGCCGACGTCGTCCAGAACATCAGCGAGTCAGACCTAAGCTATGGCCTCCCCGGGCTCGTTGCCTCGCCAATCGCAGTGCCGCGCACGGGTGATGGCCCTCTCACCGTGCGTTTCTCGCCGTATGCGCGGACGCGCTCGGCCGTCGAGCGGTACGAGTGGGATTTCGAGGGCGACGGAACGTTCGACCGCAACGAATCTATCGGGGCCACCCAGTCTTTCACCTTCACCCGGCCTGGCGCCTACGACGCGAGACTGCGGCTGACCGACACCCACGGAGCGCAAACGACCGGTACCGTTCGTATCGTCGTCACCAACGCACCACCCACCGTCACCGCCGAAGCGACACCCTCCAACGGCGCTCCTCCCCTGACGGTCGATTTCGTCGCGACGGCCACCGACACCGACGGCATCGCGCGGTACGAATGGGATGCACTCGGCGACGGCAGCTACGACCCCGCCTTGGAGAACACCCCTTCGCCCCGATTTCGCTACACCACGCCTGGCACCTATCAGGTGCGCCTACGGGTAACGGACCGGCTTGGCGCATCGACCGAGTTTGCGGGTCCCACGATTCAAATTCGCATCGGGGACAACTTTCCGTCCGTGAACGCCACGGCGACACCCGCGTCTGGTGAAGCCCCCCTCGACGTTGCGTTCTCAGCGAGCTACACCGACGCTCAGGGTCGTTCAGCGACATCTTGGTCGTGGGACTTTGATGGCAATGGAACGTTTGACTTCTCCTCGTCGGCCTCAGCGAACACGTCACACGCGTACCGTGTGCCCGGCGCCTATGACGCGCGCGCACGCGTCGTGCTTTCCGACGGGACTGCATCCACCGAAGTGGTGCATGTTTCCATAAGGCCGGGCATCAGTCTTCGCGTCCCTGTAGACACCCTTGACGTCACGCTCAACGAGTCGGGGACCATCGAGAGTACCCTGCGAGGAGACCTGAGAATGAGCCTCGTCATCGAGAGACCGGATGGCGCGCTCGCGCGAACACTGGTCCCTTGGGTGTTGCGCGCCACGGGCACTTACACGGACGCCTGGAACGGGACTGATGAGGCGGGCGCCCGCGTGCCGGAGGGCGCCTATCGGGCCGTCTTGCTCTACGCGTTGAATGACCGGACGCTTCGCTTCGACCTCGGCTCCAGCACGGGAGGCACGCAGTACTTTCCGGTGCGCAGCGCGCTGTCACCCACCTTCTCGCCGTTCGCTGGTGAGCCGATGCGCGTCTCCTACGTTCTTCCGCGGACCTCGGATGTCAGCGCTTTCATCGGCTTGAATGGCGTGAATACGCGGCTCGTGACACTTCTGGGGCGTGTCCCTCAGGGAGCCGGGAGCCACACGCTGACGTGGAACGCGGAGAACGCTCAAGGGAGGCTCATCGACCCACCGCCGGGCGATGCCTTTTTGCTCGGCCTGCTCGCTTTCACAGCCCCGGACAATGCCTTGTTCGTCCGCAGCGGCGTTCACGCGAGCGCCGTCAGTGCCTCGCCCGGAATCTTCGAACCCGGTGCGAACCCCAACGGCCCAGGAAATGCGACCAGCACCGTCTCCTTTGAGCTCAATCGCTGGGGGGGTGCGGAGCTTTCGGTTTTCTCTGTGGACAGTGGCGCGCTCGTGTTTCGCAGGACGTACGGGGGTCGCCCCGCGGGGCGGCAGACGTTGACCTGGGACGGGCGAGGGACGCGCGGTGAGAGCTTGAGCCCTGGTGGCTACCGAGTCGGTGTCGCCGGCGTGGCGGAGGATGGCACGCGGAGTATGGCTGTCTTCACCCTTCAGAGGATTTACTACTAGTGAGTGGGACTATGCCCATCCACATGAGGATCTGCATCGTGCTGGTGGCATTCATGCTCGCGTCTCCCTCAGGGGCGACGCACTTCCCTTGGGACCAGGGCCATGACCTCATCGCCTGGTTCAAGCCACCGCCACCCGGACCTTGCGAGGAGGCGGACTGCGACCCGTGCTGGGGGACGGGGTCGCCGGTGTACCTCGCCGATGGGCGCCTGGTTTGGACAGAGGTGGACGTTCACCTCCCAGGGCGGCCCGGTCTGTCGATGGCACGTACGTTCAACAGCTACGACCCGTGGATAGGCCCGTTCGGGAAAGGCTGGTCATCGACCTGTACGAACCGGGCGGTCAACGTCGTGGGCGAGCCCGCTGGCCTGCTCGTCATCGTATCGAACGGCAAGCGCTACTTTTTCCCCAACCTCGCGCCCCCTCGTGAGCGACTCCGGCACCCCATCTACGCCGAGGTCAGGGGAATGTCCGTCGCGTGGCGACAGAGCGACTTCATTCTCTCCATGCAGGATGGAACGGTATGGCGCTTTGCGATGTCGGGCAGCTTTGGACGGCTCATTTCTGAGCGCAGCGCATCCGGGCTCGAAGTCACCTACGCGTACGACGCCCGGGACAGGCTGGAACGCATCGCCGATGGGACCGGCCGGTTTCTACGGCTGAGCTATGACAGTCGCGGCTTCGTCGAGGGCATCACCGACCACACGGGTCGAGTCTGGCAGTACGGATACGACGAGCGCGGCAACCTGATACGTCTCATCAATCCCGCAGGCGGAATTCGTACCTATCGATACTCGAGTGAAACGCCCGTTGGCGACTCGGTCAACTACGACCGATTGCTCAGCATCACCGACGAGAGCGGCGTCGTCGTCCTCGATGTCGAATACGCGAATGGTCGCGTCCTTAGCTACACCGAGGGCCAGAACCGCTTCACGTACGCGCACAACCTCAGCCGGAGAGAGGTCACGAAGACGGACTCCGTCGGAAGCCGCTGGTTGTACGTCTACAACGCGCTCGACAAGCGGGTCAGCAGCATCATCGACCCTTTGAACCGCGCGCAGAGTTTCACCTTCGCTGCCCAGGACTTCATCGCCTACCAAGACTCAGCTGGCGAACATTGGCCTTGGGTGCACGCGTTTGACTGGCCACACCTTCTCGAGACACCGGCCGGCGAACGGTGGCGATGGGAGTACGCGCCGCGCTATCCGATGACGGGACCGACCTCATCCATCTCTCCATCGGGTCGCACAACGCGCGCCACCTATGACGAACGCGGGAACGTGAGCACCGTCGTCGACCCCTCGGGTGCAACAAGCCGCTTCGAATGGGGCCAAGACGGGCACTTTCGCAGCGTCGTCGATGCCCTCGGGCGTCGCACAAGCCTCATCCCCAACGCCATCGGCCTGCCGCTCCAAGTCACAGACTCGGCGGGGCGCAGCGCTTCCTTGACGTACGACGAAGTCGGGCAACTCCTCTCCGTGACCAACCCCGAGGGTGAAACGCTCCGCTTCGAACGAAACGTGCTTGGCTGGGCAACAGCGATGGTGCTGCCCTCCGGCAAGCGCGTCACCTATGAATACGACTCCGCTGGGCGCCTCTTGTCACTCACCGACCCCTCGGCCAAACGCACGAGGTACGCGTACGACGCCTTTGGGCGGCCGTCCGCCCGAATCGCGAGTGACGGCCGGCGTTGGGAGATGACTTACCGCGCCGACAACCTCGTCTCCACGGTGTTGCGACCTGACGGTGTGACGGAACGCTACAACTACGACTTGAACAAGCGCCTCACAAGCTTCGTCGGCGGTGGCGAAAGTGTCTCTTTCGCTTATGACTCCCGCGGGCTGGTCACCTCGGTCTCCGCGAGCGCCGGCACCGTCTCTCTGACGTACGACCGCGTGGGGCGCCTCACGCGCGAGACTTTTCGAGGCAACACGCTCGCGTATGCCTACGATGTCGACGGTCAGGTCTCATCGGTGACAACGCCGTTTGGGACATTCACATACGCCCGAGACGTCCGCGGCTTCATCACCGGCATCAGCGCTCCCGAGGGCACCTATGGCATCGACTACGACGCCATCGGCCGCCGCACGCGGCTCAGCTATCCAAACGGCACCGCTGCGCAGTACGGCTATGACCAAAGCGGCCTCCTGACGCGCATCGCGTACACAGGCCCATTCTCCGACACCTTGACGTACGCGTACGACGATGCGGGTTTGCTCACCCATGCCTCGTCCGCGAACGGTACGTGGACGTACCAACGCGATGCGGATGGCCAACTTTTGGCAGCGACTGATGGGACGACATCGTTCGCATACCAGTACGACTCGGCCGGCAACCGCCTCGGCGCCGGCCGCCAGCACGACGCCGCGAACCGCCTCACCGAAGACTCCCAAAACACCTACGCATACGACGCTTTAGGGAGGCTTCTTCGCAAGCAGGACAAGCAGACCGGCGCGCGCGCCGCGTACACCTGGAATGGCCTTGGGCAGCTCGTCTCCGTCGAGCAATTTCCCAACGCGACGTCCTCCGTCGCCACGGAACGCATCCTCTTCACCTATGACCCA
>JBJXGM010000112.1:0-25393 GCA_046155985.1 Myxococcaceae bacterium
TAGCAGGCTGCTGAAAAACTGCTGCGCGTCCCATCTGCGGCGTTGCGCGCCCCTCCTTTCGTCCTCACGTACAGAGAGCACGCTGCGGCGAAAGGGCCTCCCGCGCCTGGCATCTCGGCCTGCTCGCGACGTTTTTCAGCAGCCTGCTGGCGGGCGCAAAACGTCGGCCCCATCCGCTTGACCGTTTCGTGTTCGACTTCTACATTGCCGCGCGTGAATCCCCAAGAACGCTATCGAAGGCCCGACCATGTCGTCGCTCATGGCGTCGGTGGCGATCTCTTGCTTGTGCCGACGGTGGGGAAAGTAGCCGATCTCAGAGGCATTTTCGTTCTGAACGAGACCGGCGCAACGGTTTGGGAATACCTCGCTGAGGCCCGAACCGCCGACGCACTTGTGGACCACGTGTGTGAGTCTTTTGAGGTGGAACCCACACAGGCCAAGCACGATGTCGGAGAGTTGTTGGATCTCTTGGTGCAACAACACCTTCTCTACATCGAACCTCACATCGAACCTCCGCCTTCCGGCGGCAATCCGAGCTAGTTATGGAACTGCGTCAGATCAGCTACGGCGAGTTCAGCAGCACCTTTCACCGCAAGGCCCTTGCGGCACGCGCGGCACTCAACGGCACGCTCGAACTGACGCATCGCTGCAATCTGACGTGCGCGCACTGCTACAACAACCTGCCCATTTCAGACCCCGCGCGCCGCCGCGAGCTGACGCTTGCCGAGATTCATTCTTTGCTCGATGAGATGAAGGCCGAGGGCTGCCTTTGGCTGCTCCTCACCGGCGGCGAAATCCTTGCGCGTGCCGATTTCTTCGACATTTACGCCTATGCCAAGCGCAAGGGCTTTCTCATCACGCTGTTCACCAACGCCACGCTCGTCACGCCTGCCGTCGCGGACAAGCTGGCGGCTTCTCCGCCCTTCTCGATTGAAGTCACGCTCTACGGAAGAACGCAGGCGACCTACGAAGGCCTGACCGGAATTCCCGGAAGCCACGCGAAGTGCCTTCGCGGCATCGAGCTTCTGCGATCACGTGGCCTCCCGCTGAAGCTCAAGACCGTTGCCGTTCGCCACAACATTCACGAAGTGCTCTCAATGAAGGCCTTCGCGGAGGACGAGCTCGGGGTTGAGTTCAAGTTCGACGCGATGATCAACCCTCGAATCGACTGCTCATCGAGTCCGCTGGCGACGAGACTGTCTCCGGCCGAAATCGTTTCCCTCGACGTTGCCGACCCACAACGTCTTGGGGAGTGGCAGGCGTTCGCGCAGAAATTTCAGGGTCCCGTCCATGCCCCCGAGAATTCGGAGCTCTACCACTGCGGTGGAGGCATCAGCTCTTTCGCCATCGACCCCTACGGCAAAATGAGCATCTGCGTGCTCTCTCACTGTGAGACCTTCGACGTGCGTGAGGGCCGCTTCCGCGAGGGCTGGCGCAACTTTCTCTTCCGAGCACGTCAAAAGAAGACGACGCGTCCGACCAAGTGCCGGCAATGTCACCTTCAAGCGATGTGCGGAATGTGTCCGGCGAACGGTGAACTCGAGAACCGCGACCCCGAAGAGCCGGTGGATTTTCTCTGCCACGTGGCGCACCTGCGTGCACGGGCGATTGGTGCTGAAATCCCCGCGCACGGCGACTGCGAGTACTGCACAGCTGAGGGCAAGCGGCTGCTTGACGAAGAGTCAAAAACCTTGACGCTTCCTTTGCAAAGCGCGGCGGCGGCACCCCTCAACGTACTGTCCGCCAAGAGCGGTTGTGGGACGGGCGCATGCGGTTCGTGCGCAGCGCATTGATAGCCCACTGAATGAAGGAGAACGCGGAATGGCTGCTGACCTGAAACGAAAGAAGCCCTACAACAAGCCGACTTTGACCCAAGTCGATCTCCGTCCGGACGAAGCTGTGCTGGGCGCGTGCAAGACGGCCAGCGCTGTGGGTCCAGGCGGTGGTGATTGCAACATCGCCTTGGGTGGGTGCGCCACCGCGGGCTCGTAGGTGCTTTCGGCGTGGACTCTCGGCGTCGCGGGGTGGTCCATTTCGATCGTCAGCGAGGACGCTGACCTTCGCATTGCACCGAGTGGTGTATCCAATCGCTTTTGTGTCACGGACGTTGCGCCGGATTTGGTTCTGACCGTCCGCCGAGAGGTCCGTCGCATTTCAGAAGATGCGCGGTGCACGTTTGACTCAGGCGGTGTGTGGATCTCGCACGAGACGGCCACTGATTTTTGGATTTCCCTTCGCTCTGCCCTTTTTCTATCAGCGCCCTACCTCGTCGCTCGAATTTCAAAGAACCAACCGACCGGCGAGCTTTACGTTCATCCGAACTACGCCCAGGGGAGAACCCTGGACCCTCTGGAATACCCTTTGGATGAACTTCTTTTCTTAGGCCTCATTGCGAAGGGCCAGGGTCTCGAAGTGCACGCTGCTGGCGTTGACGCGGGTCCCCATGGGGGATGGCTGCTTTTGGGACATTCCGGCGCCGGCAAGTCGACTGCGTCGGGCCTGCTGATCGAAAGCGGATTGGGTGAAATTCTGAGTGACGACAGAATTGTTCTGCGCCGACGTGACTCAAAAGGCGGGTCGGAATGGTGGATGTTCGGAACACCTTGGCACGGCACCGGTGCCCACGCTGTGCCCAGGGGGTGTCCGCTCAAGCGGATTTACGTGCTTTCCCATGCACCTGTCACACGCCTGGGTGAGCTGCCGCGTTCGGTGTTCACCGCCGAAATTGTCGCCAGAACATTCCATCCCCTTTACGCGCCACATGTGCTTGCGTACACGCTCAAGTCCATCGAGCATCTGACGCAGGACGTGCCCTGCCGCACGCTGGCGTTTCGCCCCGATCGTGAGATGCCATGGGTGCTCGCGTCCGACAGTGTTCCGTCGACTCAGAACATTTCGCTCGGCTAAGCGAACAGCTGCTGGGCCAGGGGCTCACGGTCCGTTTCGTCGTTCAAGGCGACAGCATGCGGCCTTTTCTGAGCGGCGGCGCAACGGTGGGCATCGCACCCATCGTTCAACCTCCCGAAGTGGGCAGCGTTGTGCTGTGCAAGTTTGAGAACCGCGTACTTCTGCACCGCGTGCAAGAAGTCCATCGGGACCCCTCTGGCGGGTCGGTGCTTGCGGTGACAGTTCGGGGAGATGCCGAGACGCCCGGCGACGAGGACGCTTCTCAGCGCGTTCCTGCAAAAGACGTTTTGGGGGTGCTGACGGACGCTCACGCAGCAGCGGAATCTGCACTTCAACGCATCAGGACATGGCTGAAGCGCCTCGCACGCTGAGGGACAACTGTTCACATGCAGTGAATACATGCAGCCATCCCAGTGAAAAAAGCCGGCATGGCCATCTGTCTCAATGGCGTGCGCAAGATTGCACGGCCCGGATTTTGGCCGGCCTTGTTCTTCAGCCCAGCAAGTCATCGGGGCTCAGCGTCGCAAGAGCGACGGATCTCCCCTCGCCGCCGTCCATGGGCTTCAGTGTGGCAGCTCCGCGGGCCAATTCGTCTTCTCCCAAAACCAGCGCGTACCAAGCGCCAACTTTGTCGGCCCGCTTCAGCTGGCTCTTGAGGCTGCCTCCACGCGGGTCGAATTCGACCCAGGCCCCGGCCCTTCGAAGCCGACTCACCAACGCGAGCGCTTCGTCCCGCGCGGCGTCGCCAGCGGCGGCCACAAAAAGTGCGGGACGTTCGGCCTGCAAGGCGTCACCCTGCAGCAGGCACAGGCGCTCGATTCCCATCGCCCAGCCAATTGCGGGGGTCTCGGCGCCGCCGAGCTGGCCTATCAACTTGTCGTAGCGCCCACCGCCTCCCACAGCGCTGGCAGTCCCTAAGACGGGGTCATCGGCGACGAACTCGAAAGCGGTACGGGTGTAGTAGTCGAGTCCGCGAACCATTCTGGGGTTCACCACATAGGGAATCGCCAGGCGCTCAAGCTTTCGCCGAACATCGACGAAGTGCTGGCGACAATCGGTGCAAAGCCCATCCAACATGGTCGGCGCAGTGGCGACGACCTCCTGGCAAGTGGGGTTCTTGCAATCCAAAACCCGCAGCGGATTGCGTGTGAGGCGGCTTTGACATTCTGCGCACAGCGAAGACTGTCGTTCGGTGAGAAACGCGGTCAGCTTCTCGATGTAAACCGGCCGGCAAGCCGCATCGCCCAGTGAATTGAGCTGCAGGCTGACCGACTTGAGCCCCAGCTCGTCCAAGAAACGTACAGCAAGCTCGATGACTTCAACGTCCTGTGCGGGGTCGCCTGCGCCGTACGCTTCAGCGCCCAGCTGCCAAAACTGCCGGTAACGGCCGGTTTTCATGCGTTCGTACCGAAACATCGGTCCGAAATAGAACCAGCGCGTGACGGGCTCTTTGTTCGCAACAGCGTGTTCGATGTACGCGCGAACGGCAGGTGCCGTACCCTCCGGACGCAGCGACACGCTTCTTCCACCCTTGTCTTCGAAAGTGTACATCTCCTTGCCGACGATGTCGGTGGCTTCACCTACGCCGCGAACAAAGAGCGCGGTGTCCTCAAGAACGGGCGTTCGAACCTCGGCATATCCAAACCGCCGCATCCATTCGCGTGCCTTTTGTTCTAATGCGCGCCATTGGGCGGTTTCAGGCGGCAGAACATCGTTCATGCCTTTGACGCCGTGCAGCTTTGGCCCGCTCATGTCACGACCCCGACGCGCTGACCCATGCGGACGACGCTCCCCTCTTGGAGGTCGGAATCCCAGCGCAGCCTTCCCTTCTCAAGAAGAACGATGACCGTCGAGCCCATCTCAAATCGCCCGAGTTCGTCTCCCTTTGCAACGGGCCGCGGTACGGCGAAATCCTCTGCGCGCATCGGTTGCCCCTGATGGGTCGTGATGTCCGTGAATGCGGCGACGATTCGCGCCACGCACGTTGCGCCCACCATGATCACCGCACAACGTCCGGCCGGCGTGAGAAGCTCCACGACCAGTCGTTCGTTCAGACCAAACAAGCCTGGAATCGAACGCACCGAAGCAGGATTCACCGGCCAAAACGCTCCAGGTTGGTAGCGAAAACCTGTGATGTGCCCAGAAAGCGGTGCGTGAATCCGGTGGTAGTCCCGTGGCGCCAGATAGAGCGTTGCGAACGCGCCGTCCCGATAGCGTGCCGCGACATCCGCATTGCCCAGCAGGGCTTCGAGCGGAAAGTTGATGCCCTTCGCCTGAACGCAGGAATCGCCTGTCGCATAGCCCAGCTGCGACACCACACCGTCCACAGGCGAAACGACGGCCTGTTCGCCAGAAGCAATGGGACGCAGGCCAGGCTTGAGTCGCCGCGAAAAGAAGTCTGCGAAGGTGTCGTAGCCAGAGAAATCGTGCTCTGCCTCATGCAGCGGGACGTCATAGTGGCGGGAGAACCAACGCATCGCCACGCGATGCAGCGCTGGCGGCGCCCGGAGCCGGGCTGCACCGCCCACCAGATGCGAGAGCGCGGACTTCGGAAGAAGCCGCACCAGCGTCATGAACGCACGGTCGTCCACGTTTTCTACTGCTCCGGGCGGAGCACTAGAAGCCCCCCCAGCCAGGTCCGGAAGAGCCAGCGTCCTTCGGTGTGTCCAATGGCGCTGCGGCAGGAGGAACTGTGGGCGGCGGCGGAACGCCGGCATCGCGCGGCACATCTCGAAAGGAGGTGCCGGGGATGACGCCCAGCACGGCGGCCCCTTCCATGGCGACCGCTGCGCCCTGCAGCGACGGGTATCGGTCTCGGCATCGGGCGATGTCCTTCAGCCGATAGGTGTCCCGAATTCCTCTGCCAGCCATATCCAAGGGGGCTCCGAGCTCGAAACAGTCGCCAAAACGCTTCTCAAACTCGGCGCGGGGCATCCCTGCCGCAGGGAGGGCCAACTGTGGGTCACTGGGTTCGCGGACTTCGGTGTCGTCTTCGCCCACCGACGCCGCACTCACGAATTCGGACTCAGCGGCGAGGGCACGGGCAGTGAGTCTGCGGCGCTCCGCTTCTTGGGCAGCGCGCTGTGTCCGACCCTCAACAATTCGCGCAGTCAGCTCCTTGGCGGCTTGTGCATCGGAGCTGTCGGGTGGCACTTGCTGAAGTGCTTCAACGATTTCGTGAATAGCGGGGTCGCCGTACGCGCTGTCCAATTTTGCAGCGTACAACTTGATGAAAGCCGAATGGGCTCTTTCAAACGCCTCTGAGGGCTCACCACGTTTGTCCGGACAGCCCAGCCAAAGGGCGGCGCCCAAACCAAGCAGAACCGATGCGCGCATAGGCAATGGACCATAAAGGGAGACGCGCCCGCTCGCCATCCTTCTGATGCTTTGGCTGATGCTCCGGCCGTTACCCCGGCAGATGCGCTGGCGGATAGGCCGAAGGGCGCCTCGGCCAATGCGCTGGGTGGGGAACGCGGCTCAAACGCCCAGGCGCAGTCGCTTCCCAAAATTGAGTGCGAGACCCGCGTCAAAAATCCGCTGGGCTGACGCTTCAATATCGTACTCCACGCGCACGTATTCGACGGTCCGCGCAGAGGTGTCACAGATCACAAAACAAGCCCGGTTGTCGTAGTCCCGGGGCTGCCCAACGCTGCCGACCGAGATGATGTACTTGTAGCCCTTGCGAATGCCGAATTTTTGGGCGACGACATCGTTGACCTCGCCCCCACCGATGGCAAACGCCTTGCAGAGGTGGCTGTGTCCGATAAACGTCACTTCCGGCAATTCGTCCAAATGCGGCGAGAGCTCTCGGGCCTGCTCCAAAGCGAAAATGTACTCGTAGGCACGGGGGTCAATCGGCGAACCATGGCAGAAGCCCACGTCTCCGATTCGATACGTGTAAGGCAGGCTGCGAAGCCAGGCCATGTTGTCTTCTGAGATGACGCTCGCCGACCAGTCCAACGCGTGGCGAGCAGCGTCATAATAGAACGAGTAATCCATGCGCCCGGCAACGGCCGCATCGTGATTGCCCAACAGCGTCACCTCAGTGTTCTTCGCAAGGAGCTCGCAGCATGGGTTGGGCGAGGCGCCGTACCCCACGACATCACCCAAGGAGACCATTCGGTCCACCTTGTGGGCATCGGCCGCGTGAAACACTTGCGTGAGTGCCTCGATGTTCGAATGGATGTCCGAAAGGATGGCGACGCGCATGATGGGTAAAGCCTAGCGGGCCATTGGCGTCACGAGAAGTTGCCGAAGCTGATCCGCAGCCGAAGTTTCGAGCGAATCGAACCGCAACCCCATGCCCGTCTCGTCTGTTGTCGCACCTTGCCGGGCCCACATGACGACTGCCTCCGCGCAGAACGGCGCCGCGCCCGACAACTCGAGGCGCACACGCGCACGCGAACCCCGCCCCAGGGGCGTGCTTGTCCGGAGAAAGACACCCCCTTCGGAGATGTTCCCCACCCGGGCGTAGAATGTGACGTTCTCACCCTCGCACCAGCACCGGAGCCGGGAATGAAAGCGCGGATATCTGCGATTCTCGCTCAACCACGCCCTCCCACAGCGCCCCCGTGGCGCATCCCCCTAGGATGGTTTAGCTGTAAGTCTACGCTCTAGCTGTGAGAAATATCCAGGTCGCTGAATGTCGTCAAACGCTTGAAATCATTGTAGCGGGTCGCGATTTCGGAGGCCGACAAGGACTTCATGCGGTCGAGCGAAAAGCGTTCCACAGCGAACGAAGCCATCGTGCTTCCCAGAACCATGGCCTGCTTCAAGGCCTCGGGCGTCAACGTTTTGCTGCGTGCAGCGTGACCCACGAAACCTCCCGCGAAGCTGTCCCCTGCACCGGTGGGGTCGAAAACGTCCTCGAGTGGAAACGCGGGACAGGCAAATACGTGATCCTCGGTAAACAGCAGGGCGCCGTATTCCCCACGCTTGATGGCCACCCGCGCGGGACCCATCTTTTGAATCGCCCGCGCAGCCTTCACGAGATTGTGTTCCCCTGCAAGGGCTCTGGCTTCAGCATCGTTCACGAACAACAGCTGCACTTTTGCCAAAGTCTTGAGCAACGCGGCGCGAGAACCCTCAATCCAGAAATTCATCGTGTCTGCCGCAATCAACCTGGGCGACTCGACTTGATCGAGCACGCGCAGCTGGAGCTCTGGCGCGATGTTTCCCAAAAACACATGCGACACTTTGCGATGCGCCGATGAGAGCTCCGGCGAAAACGACTGAAACACGTTGAGATGCGTTTCGAGCGTCTGCGCCTCGTTCAACTGATACCCGTAGCGGCCCTTCCAGCGAAAGGTTTGGCCTTTTGAGCGTTGCAAGCCCGACAAGTCCACCCCTCGCTGCTTCAAGAAGTCGAGGGTGTTCTCCGGAAAGTCCTCTCCAACAACAGCGATCAACGACACCTGCGTGAAAAAGGACGCCGAGGCGGAGAAGTAGCTCGCGGAGCCACCCAAAACGTCGTCTCCCTTCCCGAAAGGTGTTTCCACAGAGTCAAAAGCAACAGATCCGACAACCAACAGTGACATGCGAACTCTCCGTTGAGGCTAGCGAACCGCTGGGCTTGGAATGGGTGCGACGGTCAGAAGTGCCTTCAGGTCATCGTCCGTGAAATAGACGCCAGCGCCGACAAAGACATCGCGGCCTGACTGCAATTGGTTTGTGGCGCGGTCGCGCACCTGGGGGTTCAAGACATCGTCCATGCCAACGGTCGCGAACAAGTGATCAAATGCTTGGAAACGCACCGCGGCCCGAAGCCGTGGGTAGCGCAGTTCTTCTGCCGAAAAATTAAACGCGTCAAGCTTGAGGGACAGCGCGTCCTGGAAGAAGTGCAGGTCTGCGCCAATGCCGCCGGTCGACTCGATGATGCCAAAGCGAAGCGTGCTGAAATAAAAGCGCTTGGCGAACTGTGCGGAGAACTTCAGCGCGTCCCGCGTCACACGCTGCACCTGGGTTGCCGGCTGCCCCACCGCTGGCGGGTTGTTCTGAATGAGGGTGGTCTCGACTGCCCCGCGGGGGTCGTCGACCAATTCAATCAAGTAGTACTTGTCGGGTTTGGGAACGAGTTTCAGGCTGAAGAAGTTCTTCGCTTCGCCCTGTGCAAACAAGTACTCGCTGCGCACGGACACTTCGGTTTGGAGCTGCGTGATGCGCGAGGCGAGATCGGACACATCCTCGATGGTTTCGCCCAGTTTCTGACCCAGCCGTTCGTCCGCCACGAGTTTGCCAACGGCGCCATTCCCTTCGCGAATCTGCGTCGTCACGGTTTCAAGATTCGCCAGCGTGTTGTCCAAGCGCTCCAACGTGTTGCCGATACCCGCCAACCCGCCGTCTGCAGAAGTGGCGACGCCGCCGTCGGATTGCCCCAGCGCCACACGCACCGTGGAGGAGACGGCACGGGCGTCGTCCGTGATGCTGCGAATGTTCTCCAAAATGGTTCGAACCGTGTCTTCCTGGCTCGTGGTCAGGCCCCGAACGTCTGCCGACACGCGTTCGACGTTCTGCAAAATTGCGTCAAGCTGAACGCTGCTTTTGCGAACAGTTTCATCCACCGCGCTCGACAGCCGCACCATGTTTTCAACAATCTTGTCGAGCGATGCGCTTCCGCGCTCGCCACCCAGGGCGCCACGAAGCGACTTGGTCACTTCTCCAATGTCGGCCGTAATTTGGGTCAGCGACGCAAACACTGCCTCCATTCCCTGCCGGTCTAGAACGCGGGCGATTTGCTCGCCGTCGTTGAGGGCCGGCGCCCCCGATGTCCCGGGGAAAAGGTCGATCAAATAGTCGCCCAACAAAGACTCTGACCGCTTCGTCAGCACAGCGTCCTGCCTCAGTCCCACTTCGCGCCGCACACGCAAGAATACCTTGGCGCGGTTGCCCTCGAGCTGGATGTCTTCCACCTCACCCACGCTGATGCCCGCGATTTGCACGCGGCTTTTGTGCGACAGGCCGGAGGCGTCGCCGAAATAGGCCCAAACGCGAAGTGCGTCGCGGTCTGTGAGCCCGCCTTTGCGTGCGAAGGTCAAGAACACGAACAGAAACACACCCGACAACAAAACGAGCAGACCCACACGAAATGGGGTGCCGAGCTTTTTGGGGTCGAAGTTCGGTCGGGGCACGGGCAGGGGCGAGGTTGGGAAGCTACTCTACTCTCAGTTCTTGCCGAACCAGCTCTCTAAAAAGCTTTTCAGCGCGGGATGCCGAGAACGGCGAAACGATTCCGGTGTGCCCTGTTCCACAATGACGCCCTGGTACAGGAACGCCAGCCTGTCGGCGACCTTAAAGGCGGATGCGACGTCGTGACTGATCACCACCGACGTCACGCCCAACGAACGACGCGCGTCCAGGATCATGTCGTCGACATATGCGGTAGTGATCGGGTCGAGCCCGGTCGTCGGTTCGTCGTACAACACAATTTTCGGGTCCCGAACGATGGCGCGTGCCAAGCCGACGCGCTTGCGCATGCCGCCAGACAAGTCCGCCGGATAGCGCTCTTCGACACCCTCCAGTCCCACAATTCCCAATTTCTCACGAACCACGGCTCGAATTTCGTCTTCGGCGAGCGTCGTGTGCTCGCGGAGTGGGAACGACACGTTGTCGTACACCGTCATGGAGTCGAACAAGGCGGCCCCTTGGAACACCATGCCGCACTTCTCCCGAACACGCGCAAGCCCGACATCGTTGAGCGGAGCAATGTCCTCGCCGTCGACGTGCACGCTGCCCTCGTCAGGCCGCAGCAGCCCAATCATGTGCTTCATCAGAACGGTCTTGCCTGAACCCGATCCGCCCAAAATGACGCAGGTGCTGCCTTCGGGAATTTCAAGGTCCACGCCGCGCAGGACGTGATTCTCGGCGAAGCGTTTGTGCAGCCCAGAAACCGCAATCATCGTTGCGTCACCCGTGCCACAAGAGGCCCACGAAGTAGTCCAAAATGAAGATGCCCAAAGCCGACGCAACCATCGCTTGCGTCGTCGCCTGCCCAACGCCCTTGGCGCCGCCTGTCGCGTTGAAGCCGCGGTAGCACGCAATCAGCGCGATGGTGACGCCAAACACCGCCGCTTTCACGAGTCCTTCGACGACGTCTTCGGTGTCGAGCCACTGGCGCGTCCGCGTGATGAACGTTCCGGCGGATATGCCCTTCACCACGACCGAGACGAAGTACGCGCCCGACAGACCGGCCGCATCGAACACCAACGTGAGCAACGGCACCGCGATGAGACCCGCGAGCACCCGCGGCACCAGCAAGTACTGAATGGGGTTCACCGCCATCGTTTCCAAAGCGTCAACTTGTTCTGTCACACGCATGGTCCCAAGTTCAGTGGCCATCGCACTGCCCGCGCGCATGGTGACCATCAGCGCCGAGAACACGGGGGCAAGCTCGCGTGTCAGTGCCAATGCCACGGTTGGCCCGACCAAACTTTCAGCGTCAAAGAGCTCAAAGGCACGCGCCGACTGCTGGGCAAACACCATGCCGGTAAAAACGCCCGTGAGCGCAACGATGAAAATGGACCCCGCACCTACAAAATCGAGTTGCGCAAAGACGTTCCAAACGCGAAACGGGCGTTTGAAACCGAGCCGCAACACCTGCCCCAAGAGGAGAACGACGTCCCCCACCGTCCGAACTGCGCCAATGGCCACTTTGCCGATCTCTTCGACGGCGTCGATACACAGCTGCCGCAGCGCTGCGACCTGACTCATTTCTGCACCTTGCCCGGCGAATACACCCGGGGCACCCGAGCACCGATGCCGCAAAAGACCTCGTACGAAATGGACTTCATGTGTCCGGCCAGTTCGTCGGCGGCGATGGTCGCGCTGCCTTGCGTCCCGAGCAGCACCACTTCATCCAAGATCGCAGCGTTGGCCACGTCGGTGACGTCGATCATGCACATGTCCATGCACACCCGCCCGACGATGGGCGCACGCCTCCCCCGAATCAAGACCTCCGCGCGATTCGAAAACCGCCGTGAGTAGCCATCCGCGTAGCCGACCGGGAGCGTCGCGATTCGAGATAAACGTTTTGCGATCCATGTGCCGCCGTACGAAATCGCCGCACCGACGGCGACCTCCTTGAGGTGCGTCACCGCCGTCTTCCAGGTCGCCACCTGGCGCAGGGGTCGAGCCTCTGCGACGCCACCCGGCAGCGGCGAGGCGCCATAGAGCATCAAGCCAGGACGCACCATGTTGAGCTTCAGCGCTGTGCTGGCCTCTGGGTGGGTCAGAACGGCCGCGGAATTGGCGAGATGCCTAAACCGCGGTGCAAGGCCCGCCCCCTCCAGCGTCTCGACGGCGCTTTGGAACCGCCGAATTTGCGCACGGGTCTGCGTGGCGTCCGCCAAGTCGGCATTGGCAAAATGCGTCACGACGCCTTCGAGCTCGACAGCGGAAAAGGCCGTTGCCGAAGCATCGAGCAGCGCTTTCACGCCCTCCGGCACCACGCCGATTCGGCCCATGCCAGTGTCCACTTTGAGGTGGCAGGCTGCCTTCGTCCCGGCCTTTCGCGCAGCCTTTGCGAACTGCTCGAAGTGGTCATTTCGAAACAGCACGGGGCGCAGCCGTTCTTTGACCATCACGTCCCATGCGCCTTCGTACGCCCCGCCGAGAACCAAAATCGGTGCGTGAAGACCCGCATGGCGGAGCTCCAAAGCCTCTTCCACCAGGGCGACGCCGAACCACTGCACGCCCGCCCTCTCCAGAGCGCGTGCCACGGCAACAGCGCCATGGCCGTAGGCGTTCGCTTTGACGACCGCCAGGAGTTCTGCACCGCCGGCTTCCTGGCGCGCCAACGCTGCGTTCTCGGCAAGGGCGTCGAGGTTCACGTCCAGCACAGTCGGTCGAAAATGTGCCATGGGCTTGAGGCTTCCGCGTATCGGCCTGCCGGAAGCGAGTCAAGCCGACTATGGTGGCGCCATGTCCAACGCGCGCGTCGGGGGTGAGGTCGACAGCTACTGTGGTCGGTGCAAGCTGAAACTGGCGCACACCGTCCTCGCCATCGCCAGCGGCCGCATCGCTCGCGTCCGGTGCAACACGTGTCAGTCGGACCATGCCCTGCGGGGTCTGCCCAGCGCCGACGCGGCCTCACGGCCCGCGCGCACGACCGAACGGCCTGCGAAGGTTGTCCTCTCGTTCGAAGACCAATTGGCTTCGCGCAACGTTGCGGCGGCGAAACCGTACCGTCCGCAAGAGACCTACGCCGATGGCCAGGTTATCTCTCACCCAACGTTCGGCGTCGGGTTCGTCTCAGCCGTGCGGGGCGACAAAGTCGACATCGTTTTCAAGGCCTCCACACGCACGCTGGTGCAAGGCCGCGGCGCGGCGCCCGCGGCAAAGCCAAGCTACAAGCCAGCGCCTGCCCCAAGCGATGGGGCTTCGGACAAACCGCAGGCTGGTCATGAGGCAGAAGCCGAGTAAGCGCCCGCATTGACAGCGCAACAGATTGCACCCCGAGCCCGATGGAACCGGCTACGCTGCCTCGGAAATGACAGCCTCAACCGGAGACTGGGGCGGCCTTCCTCTCGGTGGGTCCCGTGTCGCTCGTCGTCAAGACCTTTCACAGCCTGTCGTTCCCGTCGCGCCTTTCTGGCTAGAGATGCGCCTGGACGGGTGGTTGAGGGACCCCTTCTCGCAGGGAATTCTGTACCAGCTGGACAATGCGCTGGGTGGATCTCCCCCCTTGATGCCGACCGTTGAGCAAGTTCGCGCCTATGAGCTGCAGCTCAAGGGGCGTGTCCTTGACGCTTTGAGGTGGGGCCGATTGATTGCGTGGGAGCCCCCACAGAGGTCCTTCTTCCAACCAGTCGACAAGCCCAAATCAACAGTCGCCCCAGAGCCCGAGCCGCCCGTCCAGGTGACCACCTGGGTGAGTTTCCAGGTTCTCGAGGATGAAGCGCCGTTGCCTCGTCAGAAGTTCAGAATTTCTTTGTCGGATGGCAGCAGCCGTCACGTCACGACAGACTCGGACGGGCGCGCGCGCCTGGACGGCATACCGCCTGGGACCTGCATCGTCACATTGGATGCGTAGACGACACGCTCAAAGAAGGCTGACGACGCAGACTTCCAGCTTTCCTTCGTGATCAGGATCGGTCGCCCAGCGCAATGATGTGAAACCGGAGAGGCTCGGGAAGCCGAAGCGCCGTGAAATCCCCTGACGGTCCAGTGCAGCCGCGGTTGTGCTTTCATCCAGCGTTCCAATGGTCGGGGGCTCGCCCGGGCTTTCAGCGTCTTGCACAAAGGTGACCGCACCCCGGAACATCGTGCGGGCCCAGAAGTCCGCCTCGCGCCGCCGGAAGAAAATCCAAAGAGATGCGACGTGCGGGTCGTTCTCCGGGTGCAAAAACTGAAGAGAGACCGCAAGGCCCTTTGCGTCCCAAACATAGAACCCGCCGGCGCGATCGACGACCCGCGAGGGCGGGCCAAGAACCTTCGTCCAGTCGCTGAGCCGAGTTCCAAGAGTCAGTGTCTGGCCGTTAAAGGTGATCCGATCCTCTTGGACCTTCATCGTCGCGCCCCCGTGAGAGTTGGCGACCGGAGGCTTTGGGCCACGCGAACACCCCCACGCACCCGTGAGCACCAGCACAGCCGTGACGCCAAAAACTGTCCAGCCTCGGGCTATTCCGTCGAGCAGCACCAGTTTGCCTCTATCGTGAGTTCATCAAAAACAGGCAGACAAGACTCTTCAGCGGAGCGGTTGACGGTGGTCTCCGAGGCGCAATGAAGAAGGGTCCATACGGTCACCTTAAACCCATCCGGACGATCCAGTGACATGATGGCATCCTCCGCGACTTTGCTTCCTCGTTCAGCGAGCGGTGTGGACTTGGGCAGGGCCCGTTGGACGGTCTCCAACCTATTATCGCCCGGACTGAGTGGAACACCCTGCAAGAAGAATGTGCCGGGGAATCCCTTGACGTGAACACCCGACGCCTCCTCTTTGAAATCCTTTAACCACACGTGGAGATTCGACACATAGACACGGCCATCGACAGTCCGACGTCCGATGGCCACAATGCCAAGTCTGTCCCAGTGGAGAAAACTGTTGCTCGGGTCTTCCCTGATCCGAGAAGCCGGACCCAGCACAGCTGTCCATGTCTCGCTGCGATCCATCAAACGAAGGAGCCGGCCGTCGAAGCGGAAAACGTTCCCTACCAACTCCAGCCGGTGCCTGCTCGGTGCTCCGGCTGAAGCACTTCCGCATGCGAGAAGCAGGGCGACCACCGGCCACCCATTTCGCCAGCGGGTCAATAAACGTTTAAGCATGGGCAATAAGCTCCGCGGTTCGGTCGGCGTTCACCTCGTTGCGCGCGTACAGGCTCCGAGCCTCGTCCAAGCGTCGTTCCCGCTCGGCGTGCGATTGCTTCAAGAAGCGCGCCTTGGAGGTCGCAAAGTCCAGGGACTTGACGATCCCAGGGTTGGTGGCAGCGAACGCCTGAATCAGGCTGAGGATCTGTTGAGGACCGGCGGCGGCGCTGGAAGCGAGAGCCACGTCGTCGGGGTGAACCAGGTAACGGAGCGCCCGGTCGACAAGTCCGTTCACCGGGAGGCTTCCTGCCCACGCGTCCCGCATCGCGAGTCCGACGTCTGCCACCATGTTCCTGGCGCAGTCGGCAGCGATCGTGTGCAACGGATGGTCATCGTGATCCTTTGCCAGCTGACTGTGTGTCGGCGCGGTGGACGTCGGGTTGTTGAAGAAGGCCTCCTCTTGTCGGTGGAGGAGCACGAGCTGTTCCCGGATGGCGGTGCCCAGCTTGGCCCGAAGCCACAAGCGTAGCTCGTCTGTCGCATCACAGATGAAAGTCACATACTTGGGGTACTTCTTCTCGAGCAACTTAAGCTGTGTGAACAAAGCTTCTACCGCCTCTCCACGATCGGGAGTCACTGCTCGCAGAAGCTTGATGATAGCCACGGACGAGGACGAAAACTCCCCTGCAATACATTCGATCGGTTTCTCCAGCGCCTCACCGAGGATCGAAGCACCGCTCACTCCAGTGTCCACAAGGCCGAATACCCCGGTCACCATCGGGATTCTCGACGTCAGCTTGCCGTCAACCATCATGGGAATGCGCGCTTTGTCGCCCACCCACGCAAAGACAGACGTGTGTCCAAGCCGAATCAGCGCAAGCTCGACGAAGTTGCTGTGCGCGAAAAGATCCTCGAGTGTGTGAAGGGCTTGTCCGAACAGTCGTCGACCCTCCGGTGTTGGGCGCGCGGTTACCGCCGCACGCAAGCTTCGGTCGATAAAATTGGCGGATGTCACGAACGAGCCCGATGACTTGATGTACGCCTTGAGGCCCGTTCGGGGATCGATGGCAATCTCGACCGGGGCCACCGGCCCTCGGAAGCGTGGATCGAGACCGGACCCATCTTGGATGCCCTCGGGATTGTCCATGTGCTCCTCGGGGCGGTACACGCCGAGCTTTGCTGCCGTGACGCGGAAGAACCCTGCCTCATGCGCCGCTGGCGTGGCTGATGGATCGAAGTCTTTCTTGGCGGCGATGTCCATGAGCTCTACCACCAGGTCTTCGGCCTCTTGGATGGCGTTTCCGAAGCCATTCTTGAGGAAGCGGAGCCAACCCGGATCATTCACCTGCGAGAAGTCTCGAAGCCAGTTGCCGAAATAGATTTGATCCCGTATCGGCGCCTTGAAGAAGACAGGATCTGCCTGCTCAAGACCGTCTTCGATGCTGCGGTGCCCGAAGGACGACTTCGGAAATCGTGGATTGCCGCGACCCGCTCCGAAGAACTCAACCGTCTCCCGCATCGCCTCCTGCCGAGCCTGGGGATCGGCCAGGTATGTCTGCGCGGCCCGATGAAACTCCGGGAAGTCCAGCGCCAGCTCTACGCTCTGACCCTTTCGAGTCAGCGTCGCAAACGGGACATGATCTGTCTTCACGTGGTGCAGAGCGGTCACCCCATAGGCGAAGGAGTTCCCTTCCTCGCCCGGAGCATCTCCTCCCACGTTTGAGAACTGACGTCGCAGCAGGTGATCCACGTGGTGACCGAACTCATGCATCAGCAGCACGATCAATTCGCCGGCCAGCGAGGGCTCGTCCTTGGCGCCCAACGCAATTTCCTCACGCACGGCGATGATTTGGGTGGCGTTGTCGTAAGCGCTGTCCTTCCCGTCGACTCCACCCGGAACCAGCTGGATCTCTGGTGGCGTTAGCGATTTCTCCACGAGCGCTTCTCGCAGCGATTCATACCCAGACACGGGAATATCCGTCCCGTAGATGACGCTCGCCCAGCCGATGAAATCCTCTTTGCGCATGTCGGCCGCCAGTTGCTCGAAGCGTTCAAGCGCGTACCGTGACTCGAGGCCGGCCACGGCGGAAGCGGTCCCAAGCACGATGTCGACAGTCTGCGTCACTTGCTTGCGCCAGCGGGGATACGCTGTGGACCCGCGCGCCGAGGTCTTGCCGGGCGGCTCGGGCGTGATCGCCTCTTCAAAGAAGAAGATCTCGACGCGCCGATTTTCCGGAGAACGGGCGTTGCCACCTGTTTCGTTGACTGGGAAGTTCTCGCCACACCCATGCGTGGTGAGCTCGGTCTCTTCGGGAAGGGTCGTCCCATCCAGACCCATGTACGCTCGAATGATGGCCGCCCGCGTGATCGGACCTGCCACGCCGTCCGGGTCCAGTCCGTGCGTTTCTTGAAAAGCCCGCACCGCCGTGCGCGAGGCACTGTTGTCGATGCCGTTCGGCTTTCCAGAAAAGAAAGCGCTGCCTCGCTCCGGCAGCACCGTGAGCATGTGTTGGACCTCGAGCAGACCCCAGCGTTTTTCCGTCGGTTTGCCCTGATCGAAAAACGCTTCCCATGAGTCCACCCGATCGCTCACGAATGCGCTCACGGCGTCAGCCCGTTCGAGCGATAGCGTCAGGTTGTAGTCATCTTTGCCCGATGTGTCAGCGTGCCCAACGATCAGTAACTTTCGACCAGGGGTAGCGTCGAACTGTCGCTTTAACTCGCGGATGCCATTCATGGCGGCCGGCAACAAGAAGCACTTATTGAGATCGAAGAACATCCCGACCAGCCGCAGACGACTCACCTTTCGCGTGATGACCAGTGTGTGCTGCCGACCTGTGGCGAGCGCAACTCCGGAGCGCAGTTTCGCTCGACTCAGTCGGACGTCGGTCATTTAGCGTTTCGAAAAGGCGCCACGGTAGCAGAGACGGGAAACGCCCGGGGATTTTCAATTGGAGAGGCAAGCGGAGCCTTCTCCTCTCTTGTCGCCACGGATGAAGTGGCTGGCCCCGTCAACTCCCCGTCAACGAGATCGGGCTAACGCGCGCCTCAAGAAAAAAAACGCGCTCAAGAGGCGCAAACGGGGACAGCCATGAATCATGTAGCAGTGGACTTGGGGACAAGAAGGATGCGCAGAATTTGTCGATGGCGTCATGTACCATGAATACAACGCCGGCCTCAGAGGATCGGCGTCCAGCAACGGTGTGCCATTGACTGGCCAGCCACTTCATACTCAAGCGCTTGAACTCCCCGCTTGAACTCCCAACTCCAGCTAGCGCTTTCGCTGCCCAAGCCACGCAGCGACTGCAACGCCCACCACTGCGATGGCAGCACCCGCCAGCGGATTGGGCGCGAGGCCCGTCGCAAGTGCGGCCGCTGCAGCACCGGCAGCCGCTATCGGCTCAGGTCGCAACACGGCTGTGGCAGCTTTAGAACGGCGGCGCTTCATCTCTCGACTCCCCATCATGAGCAACATGGTAGCGCGAGAGACTGCCGTCCGTCGGTGAAGGACATTCCCCTACGGAGACCTACCTGCACCGGAGAGGCTGCGAAACGTGCTCAACGCCATCGAAATGTCGTCCGGAAGCGGACTTGCAACAGTCTGCGTGACGCCTGCCTCGTCGGTCCACGTCAGGCGGTGCGCATGAAGCGGCGTTCGTGTCAGGGAAGTGGGTTCCACGGGGATGGCGTTTGCCGCGTACTGCGGATCGACCCACAAGGGATGTCCGAGCGCCGCCAAGTGCACGCGAATCTGGTGCTGACGACCCGTGCGCGGAATGGCCTGCACCCACGTCGCCTGGCCCCACCTTTCCACGGGAATGAACTCCGTTTTTGCTTCCTTCCCTGCTTCGCCTTCCCGCGCGACCCGCATGCGCGAGCGACGCGCCGGAACCAGCGGGAACGTCGCAACAACGGGCTCTGCCAAGTCGCCCCGCACCAGCGCCCAATATGTTTTTTGTACGGCGCCGTGCTCAAACGCAGCCGACAAGAACCGGTGCGTCTCCGCACGGGTGGCGAACAACACAACGCCCGAGGTGTCTCGGTCCAACCGGTGAACCACCCAAAGCGGTGACTTCACGACCGCTTCGGACATCTCTCGCAAGTTGTCTTTGTCGTGCCGGCCTGGAATCACCAAAATGCCGGGCGGCTTGTCCACCGCCACCCAGCCCGGCCCTGCCGCCAGAACATCAGGCGGACTCACGCCACTTTTCGCGCGGGCATTTGGACCACGCGCCCAAAGCGCCCCAACGCGCCCGCGAGTGCCTTGGCCTGACCGACGACGACAATGGCGGGGGGCGAAGGGAACAAGAATCGGTTCGTCGCGCGCGCGATGTCCGCGCGCGTCGTCGCTGAAACGCGCTCCGCGTACGTATTGAGCCAGTCGAGGTCTTGTCGATGAAAATCCAAGTCCGCCCAGGCGCTGGCCAGTGCGTCGTTGCTTTCCGTCCGAAGCGCAAACACCCCTGCCAGGTAACGCTTGGCGCGGGCCAGTTCTTCGTCGCCAGCGCCCTTCTCGCGAAGCGCAGTCACTTCCTCCAGCGCCACCGTGATGGCTTCTGGAACCGTTTCGGTCTTGGTAAACGTTGAAACATGAAACGAACCGCCCGCAGCCATGGGATCAAAGCCCGAAGACGCGCTGTAGCTTAAGCCTCGCTTCACGCGAATTGCCTGCACCAAACGCGACGTGAAACACCCGCCCAGCGCTGTCGACATCACCTGGGCCGCAACCGCATCGCTGTCGCCTCGCGCATAGCCAGATCCAGCGATACGAATTTGGGCCTGCGTTTGGTCAGGCCGGTCGACGAGCCATACTTCGCCGCCCGCAACAGGCGCCACGACAGCTTTGGCGCGCACCGGCTTGGCCGTGCCACTTCGCCACTTGGCAAACGCCGAAACTGCGGTCGACAAAAGCACATCAGGCGACAGGGCCCCGACCAGATGAAGCGTCGCAGTCTCAGGCCCAAAATGCTGGCGGTGAAAACCGACCACGTCGGCCCGCTGCAACCGCGACAGCGAGCGATGCGTGCCGCCGGCGTCAAAAGCGTAAGGATGTTGACCCCACACAGCGCGCATCAACGCCCGCTCTGCCAGAACACCGGGGTCGTCCAGGTCATGAGCCAACTGCGCCAGCGCCCGCGCCTTTGCATCGGCGAACTCTCGCGCAGGAAAGCTGGGCGACATCACCAACTCGGCAAGGACTTGAAGCAACGGCTTGAGATGCTCAGCTGGCGTCGTCATCGACACGGACAAGTAGTCTTCGCTGGCAAAAGCATGAATGCCGGCGCCCACAAACTCAATCGCCTCATCCAACGCGTCGGCGCTTCGTGCTTTGGTGCCGCGCCGCAAAAGCCGAGCGACAAAATCGGCTGTGCCTTCTTTGCCTTTGGGGTCTGCACTGCTCCCCACGTGGATGAGGAGCCGCGCCGAAACAAGCGGCACTTCGCCGCGTTCAAGCGCGGAAAGGCGCATGCCGCCAGGCGTCGTGTGTGAAGCGATGGGCTTTCCAAACAGAGACGCCGCGCCGGTCACGCAGCCTCCGGAACCAGCTCAACCACCGAACGCAACTGCGGTGACAAGAACTCGCGCACCGCCCGATGCACCTCGGCCGACGAAATCTTCGCGTAGGCGTCCACCAACTCAAGGCCCCGCTTCCACGAGCCCAGGTACATTTCGTAGTTGCCCAAGGCGTGTGCGCGCCCGCCCTGCGTCGACAACTCGCCGTAGGCATGCGCCCTGAGGTTGTTCTTCGCCTTTTGGATTTCGTGCGCCGTGAAGCCTTTGCGTGCGACCTCGTCCAACAGTTTGAGAAGCGCGTCTTCTGAGCGACGGACGTCGGCGCCGGGCGCCAGTTCCATGTAAAACGTCAGCAGCCCTGGGTCGACACGCCAGCTCCAGTCCATCTGCGCGCTGACAGCGACTTTCTTCTTGTACACAAGCTCTCGCACCAACCGGCTGCCTTCACCCACGGACAAGGCGAACTGCGCAATGTCGAGTGCCAACGTCGAGACGCTGTCAGCAGCCGGGCCTCGAAACGCCATGACGAACAGCGGTGCGTGGGCGGGAAAATTTACTTTTCCGTAGCGCGGCCCGCGTTGGAGGGATTCTCGCGTCGTGACAGGCGGCGGCTTGGGCCCTGCCGGAATATCCCTGTAGTAGCGCTCGAACAGCGCGCGCGCGCGGTCGGCGTCGAAGTCCCCGGCCAAATACGCCGTGGCGTTGCTCGGCGCGTAGTAGGTGCGAAAGAAAGCTTCACAATCCGCTCGCCCAATTGCCTCGATGTCTGACATCCAGCCAATCACCGGCCAGCGATAGGCGTGAGCCTGGAACGCCAGGGCGTGAAGTTCTTCGTCGACGATACCCATCGGATCGTTGTCGACCCGCAGCCGGCGTTCTTCGCGAACCACCTGGCGCTCGTTTTCCAGCACGGTGTCGGAGATGCGAAGCGACGCCATGCGGTCCGACTCGAGGTCCAGCACAGTCTCCAGCGCGTCCTTCGGAAAGTCCTCGTGGTACACCGTGACGTCGTGCGACGTGTACGCGTTGGACTGCCCACCGTGCGACTCCAACACCCGGTCAAACTCTTCTGGCCCGTACTTTTTCGCGCCATTGAACATCATGTGTTCGAACAAATGACTGATGCCGGTCAGGCCTGGCCGTTCATTGCGCGACCCGACCCGAAAGAAGGTGTAGAGGCTCGTCACCCCGGCGCCAGGACTGGGCACCAGACGTACGCGCAGCCCGTTGGGCAACACAAACTCATTCACCGCAATGCGGTCCGTCCAAGGTTGAACTTCTGACGAGGCCGCTGCTTGTCGTTTCAAAGGTCGATCCATCCCGATTGCAGGGCCCTTACCACTGCATCGACATGCGAGCGAACGCCCATCTTCTTGTAAATGTGCGAAAGGTGCGTTCTCACCGTTCGCCGTTCCAACGACAGCGCGCGCCCGACCTCAACGTTGGAAAGCCCTTTCGCCAAGAAACACAGCACGTCGAGCTCAAGCTCCGTCAGGCCCCAGGGATTATTTTCGTCAGCGCGCGCGCGGCCTTGTACGGACTGAAAGTAGTTCCAAAAGCGCTTGGCGATTTGCGCTTCAATCACCACACCGCCTTGATGGACTTCAAGCACTGCGTCACAAATGCGCTGCGGGCCCACACGTTTGACGAGATAGCCTGAGGCCCCCTGCTGCATCGCTTCGTAGACTTTCTGCTCGTCATCGAACGACGTCAGGACGAGAACATCCACGTTGGGATGCCGCAACTTCACGCGTTGGGTAATCTCCAGGCCAGTCATCCCGGGGAGTTCGAGGTCCATCAACACGACATCCGGCAAGGTTTCGCCGATACCCTTCAACGCACGCTCGCCCTCCTGAGCCGAGCCCACGATTTCCAGCGCTTCAAAACCTGCGAGCGCTTTGAGCAGCTGTCGCAGCAGTGCCGCTTGGTCTTCCACAACGAAGACCCGAACCCGCGCCCCCATCGTCATCGGGCTGCCTTTCGCCCGGGTGTCTCGGCACGGCGAAGCACCTTGCCGGCGCCCGGGTCCCTTGGCTGCCGCGAACTCGCCCAGCGCACGGCGTAGCCGGCAAGAAAGGCCGCGGCGCATAACAAGAGCCACGTTCCCGCGCCCCATTTCGGGGCCCAACCCACCCTTGGCGCCCAAACCATTCGAAGGGGCGAATGCGCTGCGTGCTCTCGTTGAGGCTCTTTCGGAAAACGAATGGGGATGACTCCCGCGTCGGACTTCACCTTGCTTGGCATGGGCGTTCGAAAATCGACGTCCCGCACAACCCGCAGCCGGCCCCCCACCGAAGCGTTGGCCGCACGCGCAAACAGGCGCCGCACGACTTTCATGGGGCCCACAGGGGCGGTCCATGCTTCCACTCGCTCCGGCTCGGGATCAGTGTCTTCATCATCTGCGCGGTCCGCAGGCGTCGCCGCGACCGCTGCCGCCGAGGGGCGTCCCGACTTCTCCAAAGGCTCCAAAACCTGCCCCGATTCAAGCGGCATTTGGGGAAGGGTCGACACGTCCTGCAACTCAAACTCACCCAGGATCGGCAAGCCCCGGCCCATGTCTGGGATCCGAGACTCACTCGCCAAACGCCCGAGGAGCTCAAGCGGCGCAACACCCCCGGACGTCGCCAGGAAGCTTCGCAGTGCAGCGGCAAACTCATCGCATGTGGCGTAGCGCCGGGCAGCGTTGGGCTCGAGCGCGCGCATCACCACCGGGTCGAGTCTTCCCGGAATGCGGCGTTCAATGCGCGACGGCGGCCGCAACGCGGCTTTGTGCGCTTCGCTGGTTTCCGACGGTACTTCCTCAAGCGTCAGCAGCTCATAGAGCGCAACGCCGAGGGAATAGACGTCTGAGGTCTGCCTTGCCGGCGCCCCACGTGCGACCTCAGGCGCGCGGTAGCCGCTGCGTCCGCCGTGCCGAAACAATTGAACAAGTGTCGGTGCAGCATGCAGCGCCGCAAGCGCGCCGAAATCACACACCGCCCCTTGTCCGGAAGTTCCGACCAAGAGATTCCCCGGTGTCAGCGCCCCATGGACGACGTCCGCTGTGTGCGCCAGCCCAACGCTCTCAGTAATGTCGAGCATCCAAGTGACTGCCATCGGCGGCGAGATGAACACCTCGCGTCTCACGAGGCTCGGCAGAATCTGACCCAAGGATTTCCCTTCATGCGCCCGACGCACGACTGCGAGTCTTCCTTGAACGACCCCCACCTCACGGACATCCAGCACACCCCGCGCCGCGAGGCCCGTCAGGCGCTCGTTGACCCGCAGAAGCTCTCGCGCGTAAGCCCTGTCCGACGTGTGTGGGTAGAACAGCTTCACCACAACCGTTGTGCCGTCGCTGGTGGTGGCAGACAGCAGTTCAGCCAGCGCACCGGCCTCTTGAGCGTGCGTGAGCCGATAGCGGATTCGATTCATTTTCCGCGGCCCCGCGCGGCACTCAAGACAAGGCCACACCACGCGCAGACCGCTTGTCGCCGACTTCGCAGCGCCATGAAGCAGCCGGGGCACTGGGGGCCGGTCGCTTTCACACGCGCCGTCGCAGATGTGTGACCGCGTCTCAGCGGATTGGACCCCTTCTCCAGAGACGCGAGCCGCCGCTCCAAAACGCGCACGCGCTGACTTAAAGAGGGCACGCGCAAAAGCGTGCCACGGCCCCTCAAAACCCTGCAAGCCGACAGCGAGTTAAGGGTGAGACGCGGCATTTGGCCTACCCGCGGCGGCGACCTGCGCCCACACCACGGCCGACTGCCGCCTTGCGGGCATGGCCTCCAATCCCAGCTTCCTCAGATCTTTGGAGTACCGCGCAGCTTTGATGACCACCGAGCGCCGCGCCACGCGACGTGCCTCACGCAGCATCGATTCCGAGACCCCATCCAAAGCGGCGAACCGGCGCATCAGCTCGAATCCCGGCTGGGCGCGCGTCGGCCGGCCGAACATGGGGTCAAAAACCACCACGTCAAACGCTTCATCCGGCAAAAGGCGCAACCAGACTTCCGAGTCCGCATGAACGGCCTCGATGCGGCAGCTGCCGGGATGCGTCGGCCATTCGCTCAAGCCCGAAGCGACGACCGCCCAAATCGGCAAACATTTCTCCAAGCCCACCACGCGGCCCTGGGGCCCCACGGCGCGCGCTGCGACAAGTGCGTCTTGTCCAAGACCCAAGGTGCAGTCGAGCACTTCATCGCCAGGCCAAAGCTGTGCCGCGCGCAAAAAACGATCGTCGTTCGCGCCGGCATCCAGCCCTTTGAGCCGCAGCTGCGCAAGGCCGGGCGAATAACGAAGCGTTCCGCGCGAATCCGCCAAACTCCATTGCGGCGGTTCCCACACCAAGAGCGCGTCCCAAGTTTCCAGCAGGGTCTCCAGACGTTCACCCCCGCGCTCAACGTAGGGCAAGCTCCACTGCGCCACGGCTGCCTGTGCAATTTCCAGCGCTTCACGCGCGGCTTGAGGGCGCGTCGTGATTCCCAGCCGCATTAGTGCTCCGACTCGAACGCAGTGATCTCAGCGAGAGGATGGGCCGCCGCAGCGGTGTCAGTACGTTCGGGTCGGAGCACCTAGGCCCCCGCTGCGCGAGGCGCGCTGCGCGGATCATGGGCGACCACCACGCGGTTTCGTACGCCATGTTTGGCGCGATACAGACTCTGGTCCGCCAATTCGACGAGCTTCTCTTTGTCGTCGCCATGATCGGGGCATGTCACGACACCAATCGACAGTGTCACTTTGATGGGGCCCT
>JBJXGM010000123.1:0-16801 GCA_046155985.1 Myxococcaceae bacterium
CGCGATCAAAGTCATCGCACTCCGCCAGGATTTCCTCGATGAATTGGCGGCGTTCGAGCTCCGCCTTCTCTTGAAGGGCGGCCTTTCGCACGAGGCGCTCTTCCTCTGTGGGCGTTGGAATTCGAAGCAGCGCTTCAGCTATGGCCATTCGCTGTTCAAGAGGAGTTAACGGGCCAGTGAGGATCGGGGCTGGACCCGTGAGAAGCCCCTGCATCAGACCGAATCCGAATTTTGGTGAATTGCTCATGCTGCGTCTCCCAACCCCGCTGCTCTCCCAGGATAAGAAAATACGCGGGCCGCCACGTGGGAGACGTGGCCGGGAGCTACCCGTGCCCGCGCGCCTTCAGCCTACACCCCGCCCCTGACTTGGAGGAACGTGATGTTGACGCTTCCGGGGGCGAGCAGACCAGCGAGGAAGGCGTCCCACTTCTCTAGCGCGGCGCGGCGCTCTGCGAGGTAGTCACCCCGGTCGTATGTCGCGACGATCCGGCCCAGGCGGTGATTGAGGCATCGCTCGGCGATATGGGGTGGGGTGCCCAGTTTTCCGAGCCACGTGCGGGCCGTGCGGCGAAGGTCATGCGGCGAGGCCTCAGGAAGCTTCTTCAGCAGCGGATGGGTGCGCCACATCCGTCGCATGGCGCGACCGAACGACTTTTCGGTGTACAGGCCGCTGTGCCCATCCTCGCTCGCGAGCACGAACGGGGTGTCCTTCGTCTCCTTCTTCAGTTCCTGAAATAGTGTCAGCGCCGTTGGGGCAAGCGGGATGACGAACGGTTTGGCTGTGCGAGCCTGCTTCGGGGTTAGCTTTTGATGCGCTACGGGGACGGTCCACGTGTTGGCCGCGAAATCCACCTCTGACCAGCTTGCACGGCGAAGCTCGGCGGAGCGCGCCCCGGTGAGCAGGAGCAGACGTAGCGCGACAGCAGTCTTCGTTTCCGGGACGCTGCGCTTGGGTGCCCCGTGCTTGTCCGGGTCGAGCGCGCTCCAGAACAGGGGAATCTCCGTGTCCGAAAGCCACCGGTCGCGGACGTTGCTCTCTACGCCAAGGTTTGCGGCCTTAAGGCGCGCGGCGGGGTTGAGGAAGTCGTCCTCGACGTTCTCGCCGTAGTTGAGGAGCTGCTTCACAAGGCCCAGGACCTTTCCCGCGTGGACGGGGGCGCCGCGCTTCACGACCCGTTCCACCACCTCACGACAGTCGCTCTTGCGCAGTGTGCTGAGGGGCTTGGCCCCGATGACCGGTAGGACATCCTTCTCGAGGATGTAGCGCACCTCGGTGGCCCCCAGCTTGCGCTGCTTCTCGACGACGGTGAGAAACCGATCGGCCACCTCGGCGACAGTGACGCCAACGCTCTCGGTCAAAGCGAGGGTGGGGCGGGGTGCCAGGTGAGTACGAAGAGCAGCCTCGGTAACAGCAAGCTGGTCCGCGCCCGAAACGCGCGCTGCCTTTAGCTTCCCTAGCCAATCCCGCGCCTGAGCGAGCGTCACGTGGCCTTGAATTTCACTCATGCTCCACGGGCCGATGGTGACGACTTTACGGAGAGACCGCACGCCCCAGCGGAACGATTTCACTCCAGACGGGTGAATACGTAGCCGAAGTCCGGGCGCGGCAGTATCGGGGAGCTCGTATGCCTGCTCCTTCGGTCGCAGCGACTCGATGAATTTGGGCGTAAGCCCTTTTCGCGGGATATCTGCTCGGGCAACCACGTGAACCTCCTTGTAGGTCTGCTGGGCCAGGGTCCCGGAGCGGTTGCAGCCGCGCTGGGGCCCGTCTTCTTCGGTGCTACCTGGAGACCATCTCAAGGTGGCAACATCAACGCGAAAGGCGCTTCGGGGCGCATGCAGGTGAAGCAGTACCACGCACGTCTGTCAGAGGAGCAATCCCAGTGTGCCTGGCGTTTTTCGCCCCGAAACGCCTCGATGTGCGCAATCGCTTTTGGCGCCTTCACACGGCAGGGGTCGCAGGTTCAATCCCTGCTGCGCCCATCACGACGTCGCGGTTTCACTCAATGTTTCGACGCCGAGGGCTTTCATCCCGCTGCCGATTTTCTCCCGGATTCCTCAACAGCGCGGAACGCGTCCCTTTGCAGGCCCTGAACGACGAAGTCGGCCAAGCCGTCAAAACTGGTTGGGATCAGAGCGCGCGAGAGTTCACGCCCAAGCGCTCTGCAGCTCCGGTCTTGGAGACCATTGCCTTACTCATGGACCCGAGCGCTACTTTCGGGAGAGGGAGCAGTGCTTAGATTCGCTCGAGATCGCTGCAAGGTGCTCGCCGACAGCCCGGCGCCTGCTTGAACGAGCGCCGCGCGTTCCGATAGCCATTGCGATCGCACCGCGCGTCGTTCCAGGCTCCTCTTTCGGTTTTGGTGGACCGATGGGGAGCGCAGTCAGCTTTGGAGCCCGTCGAGCCATCGCCCTAGCGCGAGCGCACTTGGATCCAGGCACGGCATTCCACGAATTGGCTCACGGAGAGCACTACGACAGCGACGATCACTTGCCGCTCGAAGCGCTGGGCTCGAAGGCAGAGTTTGAGGAGCGAGAAATCCGCGATGAGGTGTATGCCCTCCTGCAGGAAGCGAGGGTCGCGGCTGAATCGGGTCGAGCTCTTCCCGGACCTCCAGAGCAAATGCCGGAGCTTGGGGTTATCCTCTCGCTTCGCGATCCACGGAGGGCTCAGCGGGCATTGTTGTCGGCGTTCCGGGCCGGTCGCTTCGGAGGCGCTCGTTACATGCGCGCGTTCTCAGACATGAGCTCGCTGCTGGACCCACTGCGAGAACTTCGGAGATCTTGAGCCAACCCGGAATGTGTTGGCAGCAAGGAGATGCGCTCAATCCAGCGTGAGTAAGGGCTTTCGGTGAGCGTCGCCCCTTCGAACTTTTACCGGTCAAAGTGCGTGAAACTGGAAAAATGAAGGCGCGCGGAAGCGAAGTTGATGCCGCCTTGCGCGGTGAAATTGAACTACGCGGCCGGTCGTTCCTCTGTCCAGGAGCTGCGGCCGCTCGCGCGCAGCCGCAATTGCACCGGTCGCTTATCGCCATCGTTGTATTCAAGGACGCGGTTGTCGGACTCGACCATTAGCCGCGCGACAAGGTCGATTGTGCGAGGAATGGTTCCGGCGCTCTCCCAACGCGAGACGGTCTCACGGCTTTTGCTAATGAGCTTGGCGAAGTCTGCCGTCGAGTACCCGAGATGTCGCCGCAAGAAACGTAGCTGCTCGCCCGTTATCGGGCCGTGCTGGCGAGCGATGCCGCGGGCAATCGTCGCGTGGAGGGCGGCTGGCGCAGTGATGATGGCGCCACTCTCGTCACACGCCGCGCAGCGCCTCACCAGTACGTTCATGAGGGTGACGTTAGACAGGCCGCTTTCCGTGTACAGGTAGTTCTCTCGGCGTTCCGTCATCTTTGCCTGTCTACAGTTTGGGCATTTCATCGGTTCTTCCTCCAGCAGGTGAGAAGCACCAACAGCGCTACTTCATTCCACCGATCCCTGATGAGCTGGGCAGGTTGCACGCCTCCCAAGTCCTGGAAAATATTGGAGAGACGCCATTAAGGTCAGGGAGTATATTTTGTGATGACGTGTGCGTCGAAACGGATGGGGTTCTGAGATGAGGCTCACAATCGAATTTGATCGGGAAGAGGACGGCCGCTGGATCGCCGAAGTGACCGAGTTGCCCGGTGTCATGGCGTATGGTGAGACCCGAGAGATGGCGAAGTCTCATGTTCAAGCATTGGCGCTCCGTGTCGTCGCCGATCGCCTCGATCGCACAAAAGAGCCTCAGCGGGGGAGATCGAGCAAGGAAGTTTTTCAGTTGGGATCGCTTGAGTTTGCTTTCGGTACATGAGCCAGAAATGGCCGTCGGCGAAGGCACGTGTAGTGTTTCGTGCGCTGCTCCGCATTGGATGGCGACCGAAGACTTCCAGTAGCGGGTCGTCGCACGTGAGTCTGGAACGCCCCGGATGGCCTGACTACACGTGGGCGTTTCACGAGGGCGTAGAGATCGGCTCGAAGATGATGTCTCGCATAGCCAAGCACACGGGATTGAAACGGAGCGATGTCTAGGCCAGTAGGAAACGCGACCAGCAGGCGTTGCCAATATCCAAGGCCTTCTTCAGAATTCGTGACGTCGCTCCGTGGCAGTCGCCGTGGGTCCGGAGCCCGAGGATACGGGCGCCCCAGCCATTGCCTTGGGGATGGCATGAGTCGCCGGTCGAAATCCCAAAATGAGGCTACGCAGCCGAAATTCAAGGAGATGGTAGCGCACCGCTTACGGGTGCGGCGTAATCGCGATGATGGTGATGACTGGGACACGTTTTGCCGGCTTGCTTGTGTTGTCGTGCTCGTCGGGGCCGTAGTGCCAAAACACCCTGTACGCCGCCGACGCGCGGTTCTCAGCGTACGCCTCGAAAACTTTCTCGCCCTGGGCGCCTCGCAGCGAACTGAACTCATGCGTGTGAAGTCCCGGATGGCGCAGGTTGGTTTCGAGCAGGGCGAGCGTCTTTCTCACGGCCTTAAGCCGCTTCGCGAGTCCGCCGTTCGTTTCGAGCGTGCGCAAGTCCGCGTCAGCTTGCAGAGTGAAGCGTAATCGATGCCGAGTCGACACGGCTCAATCCTCTTCGGCATATTTGGCGAAGGACCCCCGAGCGACTGTTCTGCCTTCCGCAGAATCGCGAAGGCCGGTCTTCAGCGCTGAGAGCGCATCCGCGTTTTTCCAAAGCCACGCTTCGCGCGCCGGAATCTCAACATTGGCGCGCAAAATCACGACGCCTGGTTCTGGCGTTTCGACGCTGTAGCTACTGACACCCTCGGCGAGCGCGCCAAGGGTGACCCGCTGCTTGGAATCCGGACGCAGAGTGCGGAGGTATGGCCGGGCCGTCTGCTTCTTGTGGCTGCGCATGGAGGAAAGTCTAATCCTGATCGTGGGAGGAATGCTATATCCCACTTGGACTGTTTCCCATTGGGCAAATGCTCAAGAGGTTGTGGAACCTCCGGCAGTTTAAGTTATTGAAAACACGGCAAACGCGTCGTCAGACCCGCTGGCGGTACTCACGTGTTGGTCAGCGTCGCCCCTTCGTACTTTTACCGGTCAAAGTGAATGAGACTGGAAAACTTCAGGCGAGCGAAAGCGCGCGGGCGATCTTCTACGGCACCCAATTCACGGGCACGTTGAACGTCTCCTGGTCAGAGGCGACGCACTGGGCGACTCCGGTGCATTCGGCAACGCCGGTGGCGTAGGTCGCGCTGACAAATAGGACTCCAGGGCCCATGGCGCTCGGAAATGCTGGGACTGTCGTCCTCAGGCGTATCCCTTCTTTGACGACGGTGTCGTCAGTGCTGATCCCAATGCGGCTCGACGGTATGCCAGCGATGCGGATCTCAGCGTACGAGCTGCCGATACCGACGACTGGCAGGAGGACATCGGTGGCCGGTGACCACTCCAAGGTGAAGGGCTGCCCAGCCTGCACTTCAGGGCCTCCGACCACGGTGGCCGTGCGCTCGGCGAAGAGGTCTAGGAACGATGCGCGGATGGCGACCCCTTCCGTGTTGATCTCGAAACGGCTGATTCGCTCCTTCGTTGAGTAAGCGTGCGTGCTCCACGTTGGATTGATGCAGCTTGTGTTGGGGAAACCCAGGAACCAGCCCGTCTGTGTGCCGCCTGGGGTCTGCAATTCGAGCGGAGCGCCGTCGAGGGTGGCGCGTGCGTCTTCGGCTAAAAGGCAATGACCGTCCTGACTGACGAGCGTGACGCGCAACTCGTCAAACACGCGCTCGATGACGAACGATGCGTTGTCGAAACCGCCGGAGCACCCAGTGAGAAGGGTAAAAATGGGAAGCAGGGTTGATGTGAGCTTCATGCTCAGCTGAAGAGCAACGCGCGTGCCGGGTCGACATGCTGAGGAAATTTCGGGGGATGGCGCGTCACATGTGCAGCGTTTTGCACAGCGCGTGTGAAGGGGGCTTTACGAAAGTGGGCGCTCGGCAACTCGATCGGAACTCGATCGGGTCCGCACGCAACGTTCAGCGGAAAATTCCGATAATGGCGTTCATGTCCACTTCTCCCGTCGGCCCCCCACGAACCCCAGGTCGTGCTCCAACCATTCGCGATCGAGCCGCGCATGGCTTGCGCGCGTTAGCGGATGCCCTTGGCGGCGCCAGTTCGGGGGCGGCGGAGCAGTCCGCCACGACTGCGATTCAAGCGGCGGTTGTGCCGGCGCCTGCCCCGGTTGCTCCGCCCCCTCCGGTGTTCCGTTCGATGTCCGCTGCCGCCGGGGCGATACGGAATGCGCTCGAGTTACAGCCCCATGTCGAAACTTTTCCTCTCGCGAGAAGACTCGGGCTTCTGTTCGAGCTCATCGATCACCTGCAGGCCGTCATGCCACCGACAGTTGGCGGGAAGTTTCAGTTGACCCACGATGGGTCGCATCTCAAAACGGCGTACCCGCTTGTTGTGAGCATGACGACGCCCGACAAAACCCGATTCGAAGGATGGGTCGAAGGCAGCAACGATCGGGGTGAAGCGATCTACAAAGCCCAAGCGCTCCAAGCCATCCGAGAGCTGTGGCCAGACGTCGCAAGAGCGAGTGCGCGAGTGATCACCTCGCATCTTGCCGGTCCCGGCGCGCCCCTGGAGTCAATCAACGTTCCCGAGAGGTCAAGGCCCGGGGCCGCCACACAACCGACCAAGTGAGTGAGGGTAAGCCGTGTTTGCGCCTTTGATGGTCGCCATGCTTGTCAGCCATGCACCGACGGGGCGTTGGCATCGCGTGGGCGCACTGGAGTTCAATTTTCCCGTCGAATGGCGGGCAGTCGCCAAAGAAGCCAACACGGTTCGGTTCGACATGATGGGCGCGGGGTACGCACTTGTTGACGTGCAGGACGTGGCGAGTGGTGTGACGCCAGAGGCCTGTCGGGACCGGGTCGTCGAAAAATTTTTGGACCGCGGCAATTGGAACAAGAAACCGCTGGGCGGTTTCGCAGGTGCCTCTCAGATTCTGGGCGAGTTCGCGCCGAACGTTTCGCAATATCGAGACGACTACAATCCCGAACTGCCTCGTGACGGCCACTCGAACTACGAAAAGATTCTGCGCGTCGCACGCTACGTGGGCTGTGATGGGAAACATGCGTGGTCCATCGTGTTTACAAACGCGACGGAGCACGCCGAACAGACTTACGTCATTGACGCCATTGCGCGTGCCGTGGAGAACGTCCGCGACGTTTCCCAGCCTTCCCAAACCACGGTGGCGGTATCCGCGGCGGCGACGCCGGTGCCCACGCCGGTGCCCACGTCTGAGGCGGCGCTTTGGCACGACGTTGGCCCGCTGCAAATGCAGCTGCCTGCGAACTGGAAGCGCACTGTTGAGCCCGACTCGGTCGCGCGATTCGAGCTTCCTGGCGTCGGGTACATGATTGTGGACGCTGCTGTCGTTCAACGAAAGCAGCCATCCGCCAAAACGTGCCGAGAAAAAATTCTCAGGGCACTTCCCGATGCGGACGGCTGGACTCGGACGAAAATCGGCCGCTTCCAGAGCGCAGCCCACACAGCGACTGACGCATCCGAGGAAGGCGAGCGCGCCGAAACACTTCGCTACGTCGGTTGCGACGGAAAACACACGTGGTCCCTGACGTTCGTGCACCTGCCCGATGGTCGGCAAAGCGCGCAGGCACGCAAGACCGCGGACCTGGCCCTCAAGAGTCTTCGCTGCGGCACGCCGAAGCAGGTCGCCGATTTTCAGGTGCCCTGACGAAACGGTGAACTATCCCGCGAAACACCTGTCCAGCTCGACGGTTTCGCTGGCGCTGCCAGTGGTGACTGTGGCGGTGCCGCATCCCGTGAACTCGATGGTGAACGTGCCAGTGCGGCTGCCAGAGAGCGTTCCGCTGAACATTCCTGACGTCGGGCAGTTGCAGCCGGCCGTCCAGGTGACGTTCGACGGGGTGAGGTCGGTCATGAAATCCGCAATGTGATGGGTGATGCGCAGGGTGCCGCCGTTGATCACACGGTTCGCGCGGCTGGTGCCGGTAATGGTCAGGGGCGACGTCGTTTCGGTTTGAATGTGAAACAGCTCGCCGCCGTCGGGGCGGGTGGCCGCGCGGTCGAGTCCACTGACGCTGAAGCTGTAGCCGGTCGCCGTTTTGGTCAGCACTTGTCCGCCGCCGGTGCCGGAGGTCGACACCGTCAGCGTCGCGCCACGTGTGCCGGCGATTGTGAAGTCAGGCCGGCGCGTCACGGTGTCGCCGTTGGTGATGACTTGGCAAAGGTTTCTGGAAAACTGAAGGCGCACCGTGCCGGTCAACGTTGCGCGACCGATGGTGCACCCGCCCCAAGTCTTCAGGCGCTCGCCGCTGCTGCAGGCATCGAAAGTGACCGTGGAACATGCCGCCCCGTAGGCAGGCGCAACAAACAGGTCGGTCGCCCGCTCCCAAATGCTCGGCGAGAGGTGCGCTGGCGCGCGGTACATGGGAAGAAGGTGTGCGAAGCCGCCTCCGCTGGTGACTTCATCCAAACTGGCCAGGGCTTCGCCGGCGGATTGCGCGACTTCACCGGTGTCTGTCACTGGGTCGGAACATCCCGCCGCGCCTGCGAGAATAAAGATGGATGCCAGTCGAATCTGAAATGTCGTCATGGTCGCCTCCGAATTCGTGGGTTCAAACAAACCAGCGCGCAAGACTACTTCGCGGCGATGCCGCGCGTCGGGAATTTGAGAGAATGTTGACGCCTGGCGAATCGGATGATGGCCTTGCACGCCATGCCCAACACAGCCACTGCCCCCGCGCCCGGACGGACGGTGCGATGCCCTTATTGCCTCGGCCAAGAAAAGGTTGCTGCGGGCCTTGCCCCGACAGACTCGGTCACGTGTTCCGGCTGTAACCGCGCATTCAAAGTCAGCGCAGCGCTTCCGTTTCGGCGCAGCGCGGCTGCGGATACCAAGCGCCCTGGGGGCGCAAGCGGCGCGCTCAAGAGTGTGGCGGTTCTGATTCTTCTGCTTGGCGCGGTGGGCGCAGGACTTTGGTGGGGCAAAGACATCCTGCTCGCTCAGCAGGAAGCACCCGTTGAAGCGGAAGGGGCCAAAAAGTCCAAAGACCGCGACGCGCGCAAAGCCCGCCCAGCAGCGCTGGCGACCAAAACTGCCGTCGTTGTCGAATACGCCGGTGTGGTGAGTCCTGGCGAGAAGCAGCCCAACTTCGACATTGCGCTTTCGCCCGTCATGGGCGGGCTTGCGGAGACACAATGCGACCCGACCGGAAAGTCGAAGTTCGCTTGGCAACTCATTCGCGCAGAAGGCCAGCCGTCCACGTTGGTTTCTGTCGCGGTGCTCCACTTCGAGAAAGGCAGCGCCGAACCAGTCGCCAAAGATGACGTCGGCGGTTCGTCTGCGGTGCTGCGGCCCTGCCGCCTGCGAATCGACGAAGCGGTGCAGAAAGTGCTGCTTCGCTATGACGATGTCGAACTCCACCGCGCGGAGCGTCCGCCCGAGGTGCTGAGCATTCGTGAGGCGTCGCTGGTTGCACTGTCTGGCGGCGAACTTTCGTTCACCTGGCGCACCGAGCCGTTTCAAGTGCGTGGTTGGTTGGGCGTTGAACAGGAAGGGGGTAAAGCCGTACCGGTGGCGCGTGACTTGAAGAGTCCCGCACGCCTCTTTCGCGAAGACATTCCCAGCCTGACGCCTCCCTCGACGTTTTTGCTTCGTGTGACCGATGGCTTCAGCAATGTCTCGCAGACGCTCACGCTCAAGGAAATTCCAAGCGACGCCACACCAAGAGGCGCCAACCCCGTGACAGCGCCACACGGCACTTTCAGCGGTCAATGGAAGTTGGCGAAGGGTGCCGCCGCAGCGAAAGAGGGCAAGATGCTGTGCGCCACGCCGCAAGGTGAAAAAGGCACGCTGGCTTGCGTCGAGGTTCGTCCGGGCGAGCGATACAGTTTGCCTGTTCTTCCGGGCAACTATCGACTTTGCCTGCCCGAGCTCTGCGATGCGTGCGTCATGGCCGTCGAAGCGCAGGCCACGCTTCAGCGAGACATCCAGCCGTTCGCACAGGGCGTTGCGTTTCGTGCCGCGTCTTCAGACGCGTGCGTGACCACGGCAGAGTCCGAAGAGGCGGCAAGCGTGACGTTGCATGTCGACACGGAGCGCGAAGCCAAAGAAGAAGACGCCGGGCCTTTGTCAGCCGTGCGCGTCGTTGTTCGACCGGAGGGCGTTACCACCTGGGGCGGGCGGACGGTGAGCGGACCGCTACAGCTTCCGCGAGGGCGGTATCGTTTTCACATGTCCAACGCCGAGCTTGGGGTGGGAGGCTTCGCATGGGCAGATGTCCGCGAGCGGGAGAACGTCACGCTCACCGTCGACCTGCTGCGAGGGAGCAGGTAGTCGCACGGGGTTGATGAAAGTCGTTCTAAACCGCTGGCGTTGGGCCGGCGGGTTTGAGCGCGGTCAGCTTGGTGTGCAGCGTGGAAGTATGCAGGTACCAGAACTGCGCATCACCAAAGCTGAGAATGTCCCCATCGCGAAGCGTGGTTTCGCCATGAAGGCGGGTGGCCGCGTTCAGAAAAGTTCCATTCTTACTCCCCAAATCCGCGACCGAGCACCGGGCGGATTTGGCGTCCCAACGCAGGACGGCGTGTCGTTTCGAGACGGAAGGGTCATCCAGACACACGTCGCAATCTGGCAATCGACCGATGAAGAGCTCGTCTACGTCCCGAAGCGGAGGAAGGTTCGCGACGAGCAAGTCATCAAACTGAAAAATGAGCGCCAAAGCGCTGGTCGAAATCACGTCCTGATGGACGGGTTGGGTGACGTCAGCGAAGTCTTCTGGACGGTTCGTCTTCTTTGGACGCTGAATCAACACAAACGGCCCAAGCTGGGCCACCAGTGCTTCAGAGTCCAGGGATTGGACCAGCGCTTTGAGCTCTTGCGTTGAAACCACCCACTGAGCCTAGCGCGACACGAAAAGCATCGAGAAGGGCTTGGAGGGAGGCGCTGTCGTGGCGCCACTGTTCGAGAAGCCTTGGCTCACGCAAAACAACATGTTTTTCCCGCTGCCAATGACGTTGGGAATGCCGTTGCAAGCGACGTTCAACATGACGGACTGTCCCGACGTCATGCCATCTGACAAGTCCGGCGAATGAATGACTGCGCTTCCGGTGATGAGCCCGTTCGTCGAAAAAGCGTTGAACGTGTTGAGGGTGAGCTGTGCGTAGCGTGTCGCGTCCGTGGCGCCGGTGTCTCGGTTCGTCACAACGTTCGCTGTGACCGAAAGGCTGGCACCCGAGAGTGTTGCCGTCGCGCTCGCTGGAATCTGCGAACCGTCGGGTGAGTCATCCGCAAATACGAAACCGATGTAGTCCGCGACCAGTGCGCTTGCGCTGATGCTGGCTTGTGGCGTTGCGATGACCGCGCCGTTGGGCGTGTCGACAATCGCCCCGCCGGATGCTGTGAGGAAAACGCGGATGTTTTCGCTCGGATTTTGGAGCGTTAGAACACCGTTGCTGCACCCGGTGGCCGTGGTGTTGTCGCCGCCACCGAGAACTTCTGGAAAGCCAGGTGTCAACGCGCGGCGCATGCTGAGTGTCGGGGCGCCGCTCGACGCCAGCGTCGCGACGCCAAAAAGTTCTTCGTTTGCGGAACCACTTGAGCCTTGTGCACTGGCCTTGACCCAGTTGAGCGTGATGGCACTCGCAGGACACTCCCCAGAGACCAACATCGGAATGATTTGGCCATTATTCTCATCGGGCTGAACGAGAAGGACGTAACCCGGAATATTGAGCCCCCACGCGGCAGCGCCGGGAACCGGTGCTTCACTCCCCGATGCGGATTCGACGGTGTAGCGAATGAACCCAGAGGGCCGTTGCGAGTAGCTGCCGCTCACCGTGAGTTCCGCGGGCAGGCCGACGTCAGGCGCGCGGGTCGTGGTGAATCCGCCGTCTGGATTCATGGTCATTTGCCAATACGAGCCAGGGCCTTGATAGGTGATGGGCTCGGTTTTGGTGCACGCCACCGCAAGCAACATCAAAGACAGCGCAGAAGCACGAAACATGGTTCCCCCAGGAGTGAACGAGGACATGTCCTAATCCGAAACGGGGGTGGGTGAAAAAACCTAGCCGACTTCGTCCAGCAGCGCCGACAGCACACGCAACGCGTCGATGGTCGTGAACACACCCAGCACGCGGCCATTGGCGTCTACAACGACAGCCGAACCGTGTTTGTTTTCGGCCATCTGTTTCGCCACTGAACGCACCGTGGCGGCTGGCTTGACCGTGAAGACGTCGTTGCTCATCGCTTCGGAGACGGGTGTCTTCTGGGCATCGCTTCCACCTCTTGCTCCAATGAATTCGAGATCTCGCTGCGACACCAGTCCCACCAGCCGTCCGCCCTCGAGAACGGGAAGGTGACGGACCGTATGTTGGGTCATCAGTTTTTGGGCGACGGCAATCGGTTGTTCATGCCCAACGGTGTACGGCGCCGGTGTCATCACGTGTTCAATCGTGGCGTGTGTCATTGCGGCTCTCCTGACGACGAGGTGTGACTTACAGGTAACGCACGTTCGGGCCGTGGCAATGCAGCGTGGCGTTTATGGCTCGCTTTTCGGTTCCGCTGTCACCGTCAGGGAGTCGCCAAGGTTTGCCAGGGTTTCTGCGCCGGCGTTTGTCGCGGCGACGGTCACGCCCACGAGCGTAGCTTCTGGGTGTAAGCCGACGGTGATTGCGGCTCGGGGCTGATTTCGGCTCAGCAACAGGGGTGGAGACAGCGTTCGACGCACTTCACGAACGCCGCTGTTTCGGACAAGGAAATCGACCGGGCTTTGTCCGACGGCGCGAAAAGTTCCGTCGAAATGTAGCGTTTCGCCGACGAGGTCTGGCGCTGGCGGAAGTCCTTCGGCGTCGCTGTCAGCTGGGGCGAGCGTGACGCGAACTTCGCAATACTCGCCCGCGGGGGGCTCGAATTCACCGAGCGCGGCAACAGTTCCAGGCGCAGTCGGAAGCGCCAGGACGTGCGGCACCCCGTAGGTTGTGGGAGGGCCGGCCAGCCCGTGCGCATAGGCGTGGCCGATGGGCAGTAGGCTTCGAAAAAAACGTCCTGTGGCTGACGGACAAGCGACGAGCGAAATCGAGCTGAGGGTGACGAAGCCCCGCGAAAGGGTGACGTCATCGCCCCCGGGCAACGAGAAGTACCAACCGGTCGGCGTGACGCTTGCAGTCGGATTCTCATGAGTTGCGAAAAGACTCACGGAGGTGCCGGCGTCGCGAAGGCCGCAGGCGGCTAGCGTTGTCGCAAGCAGAAGTAGACACATTCGCATCGCCGCAAACTGCCACAGATTCCACTTGATGGGTACGCGGTCAAAACGCCGCTTGCTGTCCCTGGGGAGATGGTTAGGCTCGAACCGGAGGGGGTCGGCATGAGTCACATTGTTTGCGGCGTGGATTTTTCGGACGCTTCACAGCGCGCTACCCACGTGGCGGCGGCGCTGGCCAAGAAACTGTCGGCGACTTTGCATTGGGTGCACGCGCTGGGTGACTGGTACGCGGAAGACTTCGCCGGTGGTCAGGCCAATTTGGCTGAAATCACCCGCCAAGCTCTGCAAGACCGCGTGAGCGAACTCGAAACGGGGACGAAGCCATCGCAGTTTCACGTCGAGTTTGGGCGACCGGTCGACGCGCTGATGCGCGTTGCCTCCGCGGTGCAGGCTCACTGCGTCATCGTCGGCGCGACGGGTCGCGGCGAAGCAGTCGGGCGAGCGGGGAGAACGGCCGATCGCCTTTCGCAAGAAAGCCCAACGCCTGTTTTGGTGGTGCGGAGCGAGGCGCCTTTTCTGGCTTGGCTCGAGCAGAAGAAACCGCTGCGCGTTCTTGTGGGGCTCAGCTTCGAGCAAGCTTCAGAGGCCGCATGGGCTTGGTCTGACACTCTGGCGCAGGCGGCGCCGATCGAGCGTGTCGGCGCGCACCTCTACTGGCCGCCGCAAGAGTTTCATCGTCTTGGACTTTCGGGCGCGCGCAGCTACGTGGACGCCGACCCCGAAGTCGAAGCCTCGTTGCGACGAGAACTTGAGGTTTCGTTTCCGGCGAGAGGTGTGCCCTCTCGGTTTCGTCTGTCACCCAGCCTTGGCCGACCGGCAGACCACTTGCTGATGATGGCCAAAGAAGAAAAGGCCGACGTCGTCATTGTGGGTTCTCACCAGCGCGGTGCTGTCCAGCGGCTCTGGGAAGGGTCTGTGTCGCGGCAGGTGGTGCACGACCCTCACTACTCTGTCGTTTGCGTCCCCAAAGGTGGCTACGCCGGTGCGCGCACCGCCCGTGAGGTGCGCAATGTGTTGGTAGCGACCGACTTTTCGCCGTCAGGGAATGCAGCCGTTGCTGCCGCGTTTGTTCATTGCCTGGCCGATGCGAAAGTGCACATCGCCCATGTCATGGGACGCGATGAGCGCCGGGAAGACGTCATGACCAAACTTCGGGCGACGCTTCCTGAGCGTCGCGTCGTCGGCAACCGAACCGTGGATTTCTTGGTGTTGGAAGCGACGAACGTCGCAGAAGGCATCGCACAAGCCGCGGAACGCGTGGGCGCTGACCTCATCTGCCTGGGCGCGCCGGACCGTCGGACTGTTCCGGTGGTGACACCCACGCCGACCGGCGTGTTGTTTCACAGCAACCGGCCGGTGCTGCTGGTGCGCGCGCCGGCGGCGTAGCACCGGTTCTCGTTGCGCAAACGCTCAATGTGACCCCGGGCAGAATCGAACTGCCGACCTACGGTTTAGGAAACCGCCGCTCTATCCAACTGAGCTACGGGGTCATGGATGTCTCTGTTTCTCAAAGAGCTTGGTTCGGAACAAGTGACTCGTGCGGTACTTTTTCACGGATACGGCGATGAATCGCGAAGGAATCGGATCAGGGTCAGACGCGTCGCATTCCGGAAGAGACCGCAAAGATGCTTTGGTTCAGCATCAAGGGTAACCGAGCATGGCATTCATACGGGGAGGAGGGCTGGGCAGAAGTCTTTGACAAGTTGGCGGCAATAGACGGCGGTGCTTGCCATCAGTATCTCGCGACGCGACGCCAAACGATGACGTGCAGATCTTGGCGAGCATCGGAGAGTACGACGACGCATGGTGGCGGCGTCACGGCAGCTGACAGAGCTCAGCAAGCACATCCAGAGGTCACCTAGCCGATTCGCTGAAAAATAGACGCAAGAATGGCAACCACCGCCGGCCCGGCCAAAATCGCGATCAGCACCCATCCCTTGAGCCTACGAGAATGGGATCGCGGCACGCCATCATCGTCCGCCAGGTCCGAAGCCTTCACTCCGTATTCGTCCAAATCGTATTGACCCCAGGGCAGCTTCTCTTCGGGCGAAGTGGCCGATTGAACTGTTGCTTCGGCTTCCCAATTGTCGGGCAAGTCGGCCCCAACGGCTCCTTCGGCCTGAGCGGCGATTTTCGCAGCGCGTTCCAGGTCAACTTCAGGAACCCATACGTTCACTCACCTTGGTGACAGTTGAGCAGGATTTGCGCCGCGAAGTGAAGGGCGGCGAACGATGAGACGCCGACTAAAAGAAGTGAGACCACTTCACCCAGCGGAAGTGCGAGAAAGTGTAAAGCGACGGCAATACTGAAAAGGGTCAGTTGCCGAAAGCGATGCCGAGCCCGGCAAAGGCGATGTGCCGCTTGCACAGTCTTTATGGCGGAGGGATGGGGTCTGCGCGCGCGGTGTTGCCGGCTTCGTCGCGAGCGATTGCGGAAAACGCGTGCACGCCATCCGTGACCGGCTGGCTGTCGAAAGACATCGTGAACCAACCCCACTGGGGGCATGTCGTCAAAAGCCTAAGTCCCAGAAACTGCTTGCCGGTTGTTGCTCAAGCATTCAGAAATCTGAAAGCCAGACTCTGTTTTGAGCTTCAGCAGTATTCGCGCCTCGAAGTGATGCCGACCAAACTTGCTGACTGAGCACGTTTGATGAGCGCGCCGCCAAGCGGAGCCATTGGCAGGGTCGTTTGGGAACCCTCGCCGATGAGCATGAAAGCGACGTCGACTTCTCCGAGCTTCCTCTCGAAGAGCGCTTTCGTGAGCTCTGGCGCTTGTCGCAAGCGGGTCACGCGCTCAGCGGGCGGCCATTCCCGACGTATCGGCGAAGCGAGATGCCCGGTCGCTTGCTGTCACTTCAAGATGACGTTTGAGTTCGATCAAGACACGTTCGATTTGCTCGAGTCGCTCGATGCTGAGCAAGCAGAGTATTTGAGTGAGACCGGTTCACCCGGCGGAAGTGCGTCATGGCGCTATCAATCGCATCCTGACTTTTTCGCGAAGCGAGATGAACTCTGCCCGATCGTCAGCGAATTTCTGCAGCGGTGGCGTCATCGCGCCCATGGAAGCGTCCAGGACAAGTTTGCCCATCGCGTTGTAGGACCACCATCCGAAGGAGACTCGCGAAAACCGCGGAAGCGGAGGCGCCGTCTCTTCGGACGGGTCTTCCGCGAATGCCATCAGCGAACTGAAGTACGGCTTCACCAGTTCCAATGCGTGGGGTGGGTCGAAGAGAATCTTGAAAAACAGCTTGTGCGTGACTGACTTGCGCATTGAGGCAACGGCCATCATCCTCACGGTATTGGCGACAAAGAGGTACTCACCGACAACCGCTCTGCGAGCGTCGATTTCATTGTCCCCATCGCCCACGAGCAATCTCCGGATGTTCGCTAGACGCTCCTGGGTAGGGGGCGTGCCGTGCGTCGTGGCCAGCCCATCCGCCAGGGCTCTGAGGAGACGCAGAGTGTCCAGAAGGTTCTCCACCCCAATCATCGTGGACAGCATTCCGCGGCTCGATTTG
>JBJXGM010000137.1:0-19895 GCA_046155985.1 Myxococcaceae bacterium
GCACGACTCAGCCCGGGATGAAACAAAACGTGCGCGCTTTCAATTGCCGTTGGCTCAAATCCACGTGCGATTTTGTGCTCACCCCCCGCCCCAGGTTGAAACTCACGGCGCCCCAGCTGAATGCACTCGTCGATGGCGTGGTACATACACACGTTGAAGTGCAAAAAAGGATGCTCCTCGAAGCACCCCCAGTAGCGCCCGTAGAGGACGTCGCCCTGCACAAGATTAAAGGCGCCAGCGATCACCCGGCCCCCGCGCACCGCCTCCACCAGTTCCACATTTTCGGGGAACGCCTGGAACACGCGACGAAAGAATTCTTCATTCAACAGCTTCCTTCCCCACGTGTTCTTCGTGACGGTTGCTTCGTAGAATCGATAGGCCATTTCGGCATCCGACGGACCCAGCGCACTTCCCCGCCGCGTCCGAATCTCAATGCCCTGCTGCGCGGCCGCGTGGCGTTCCCTTCGCAGCTGGTGACGGCGTTTTGACGTAAACCGACTGAGGTAGTCGTCGTAGTGGCGATAGCCCGGGTTTCGCCAATGAAATTGAGCCGTGGTTCGACGAATCCAACCCGCAGATTCCGCCAAAGACGCCTCGCCCTCTGTCAGGAAAATGGCGTGCACGCCGGAACAATCGTTCGCGCGCGCCCACGCCTCAGCACCTTCCAACAAGGCGCGTTGGAGCAGGGCAGCATCTTCCCCGCGAGAAGTGAGAAGCCGCTGCCCGGCAATCGGGCTGATGGGCACGCCCAAGAGGTACTTGGGGTAATACGCCACACCGGCGCGCTCGGCCGCAGCCGCCCACCCAAAGTCGTAAACGTACTCGCCCAGGCTGTGGTGCTTTCGGTACGCCGGCACCGCCGCGACAAGGGCGTCACCTCGCCACAGGCCAATGTGCTTCGGCTCCCAGCCCGTGTCGGGCGAGGCGCTTCCTGAGCGTTCCAATGCCTCGAGCCAGGCATAACGCATCACCAGCGGCGTCGAGGGGCCGCAAAGCGCGTCCCAGGCCCCCCGGCCGATGTCAGCAATGCTGCTGTGTACCACGCACCGTAGGCTCACGTTCGCAGGGGCGGATCGGGCCGCAACGCTTCGGCCAAATCGGCCGCGTTCAACCCCAAAAGGTACAGGACACCGTCAAGCCCACTTCGCGAAAGGCTGGTGTCCGCCGCCTCGCGAAGTTTGGGTTTTGCACGAAACGCGATGCCAAGTCCCGCCCGCTCCAGCATCAACAGGTCGTTGGCGCCATCACCGACCGCCACCACTTGGTCGAGCAAGATGTTTTCGGCACTCGCCAAGGTTTCGAGCAGCTGCGCTTTTCGCTCTGCATTGACGATGGGGCCTACGACGTTGCCCGTCAGCTTGCCGTTTTGGATTTCCAACACGTTGGAGTAGGCGTAGTCGATGCCAAGGCGCGTTCGAAGCGCCTCCGCGGCGTGCGAAAAGCCGCCGCTGATCACCGCCGTCTTGAATCCGAGCCGCTTCAGCACGCGAACGAGCGTTTCGGCGCCTTCGGTCAATGGGAGATTCTGAGCGATGGTCTCTAGCGCGCTGACATCAAGCCCCTTCAACAGCGCGAGTCGCAGCCGGAGCGATGTGTCGTAGTCCATCTCGCCGCGCATCGCGCGCTCGGTGATGGCAGACACCGCCTCCTCGACGCCGTGAACACGCGCGAGCTCGTTGATGACTTCGATTCGAATCAATGTCGAATCCATGTCCATCACCAACAAGCGCTTGCTTCGACGAAAAAGGCTTTCGCGCTGAAGCGCCACGTCAAACGCGCCACGTACCGACAGCTCGAGCAAAGCGTGCTTCAGCTTGGGGGCCTGTTCAGGCAGCAGCGCGACATGCATTTCGAGCGACGATAAACCCGTCTCAGACAGTCGGTGGATGCGTTCGATGTTTGCGCCGAACCGAGCGAGCGTCAGCGAAAGCGCATGGACATCGGCGGCGCTCAGCTCTGCCCCAAGCACCGTCACGGCGTAGCGGACACGCGCGACACCGGCTTCGGTCGCCGGCGCCAAACGGGTGAAGGAGACGCTCACGCCGCTCACCGCCGCTGCCATTGAAAGCGCCTGTTGTGTCGCTTCGGAGAATGGCGCTTCAACCAGAAGGGCAAGCGTCAGGTGCCCACGCACAACAACCTGCTCAACATCTTGAAGCCGAACTTGCGCCTGCGCCAAAACACCCACTAGGCCTGCAGTGATGCCCGGCCGGTCAGGGCCGCTGACGGAAATCAGCCACGCCGCTTCGGGCACTCGGCCTCCCTCAACCTAGATGGCTGGAAGCCTCTCCAGAGAAGCCGGCGCCCAGCCAGTGCGGCCCACGCGCTTCGACACCGCGCGGTAGCCAAGCGCCAGCGCCACCGTCCAAAGCAAGTCAGCAACCAACGAGCGCCCGAAGAATGGCAACGCCATGGTGAAGCACGCCAGAAGCCCCGCCACATTGAGCGAATACATGCCGCTGGTGAGGAAAACCCCAACGTTGGAAATGACGAAGAAACCCAGCGCGCCCAACGCCGCCGCGGCCAAAGCCCCGCCTTGGCGCGCGCGCAAAAGGCGCCCCAAGAAGACTTGAAGCCCAAAGCCTGCGTAAACGAAAGGCGTCACTGCCCGAAACGCAGCGTCACCTGTGGCCTGCGCCAGCAGGACATCCACCAATGCCGTCACACCCAGTGTCAGAAGCAGCGCCCAACGCAGCGGCAGCGTCCGTCCGGCAAAGACACCCGTCGCGCCCATGGGCACGAAGTTGGGCGGGTGGGGCAATAGACGGAGAAGCACGCAGAAAACAACGGTCAGGGTAGGCAACATAGAGGCGCGTCGTACCCCAGCTTTTTGCGTGCTGCAACGCGGCAGACACCACCTCTGGGCGAAACCCCCACCTGTCGCGCTATGGTCCTGGGGTGTCTCGTTTCACTCTGGGGTTGTCCCTCTCCTTGCTGCTGCCGGCGCTGACCGGATGCCCGAGCGATGGCCGAATCCCCTGCAGCCAAAGCGCCGACTGCCCGAACCGCGTCAATTGCGTCGGTGGTTTCTGTCAAACGGGGAATGACGGGGGCAACAACGACGGCGGGACGCAAAACGATGGCGGAACTCAGAACGACGGGGGCATTGGCGCATCCCAATGCACAGGCCAGCCCACCGTTTCGGCAGGCACACTGGTTGGGCCGACTTCGCCTCCCGCCACCTGCCAAACGCCGCGTGGCAGCAGCACCCTGTCGGGCGGAAGCCGACAGGAACTGGGAAACTTCGCCACAGGCGCGAACGCTTCGTTCGCCATCCCAGCGCAGACTTGGAGTCTCACCATTGTTTCGCAAGCCGTCAGCGCGGCCGGACCCATGACCTACAGCGGCCAAACACTCCAAAACACGGTCTACAATGAAAACGTCCGCGACTCGGCCAATGCGACTTGGTACCAAACGGGCGCCAACCCGAACCCACCCGAATCGCACAAACTGTTCGTTGCCTTTGCGCCGCCTTCCCCCAACACGAACGCGACAACGATTCCCAACACGAGCCAAGGGTTGAGCCTTCAAGCCGGGGGCTATCCGCAGGGCACGTGGAACCTCCAAGTCATGGACTTCTCACATATCTGCACGACCGACCCCAGCTGCAGTGGCGGTGTCACAGGCAGCACGTACCAACTCACCGTCCTGACCAAATCCGGCACGCCGCCGGCAACTGGATCGCTCGACGTGGATATCTACCTGGTGACGAACGCCCTGGCGCTTAACCGCACATCTGCTGTGTCTCACCCATTTGTCCAGCGCATGGTGGCCCGTCTCGCCGCGTTGTTTGCGCAGCAAGGCGTTTGCCTCGGAAACGTCCAGTTCTTCGACGTGCCCCAGTGGGCGAAAGATGCCTACGCCAGTGGGATGGACGTCGACACCCAAGGCCCCTGCACCGAACTCTCGCAGATGTTCACGTTGTCCCAGCCCAACCGCCGCGCGGTACCTGTGTTTTTGGTGGATGGCCTGGTCGGTGGCCAATCCGGCGGCAGCGTCTTGGGCGTCGATGGCACGATTCCGGGCCCGGCGTCGATTGGCGGCACCATCGCCAGCGGCACCGCCGTCACCGCTGCTGACTTACTCACCGAAATCGGTACAGGCGCCTGCTTGGGTGCACAAAACCTGTCGAACTGTGGTGCTGACCGGGTGGCCTTCATCACAGCACATGAAATCGGCCACTTTCTGGGCTTGTTTCATGCGACAGAAAGCTTCGGCACAGAATGGGACACGCTGCTCGACACGTCTTATTGCTTGTGCAGCGCCTGCCGGCCCGCCAGCGCGACCCAAGGCTGTCTCGGCACGCCCGACGCCGGAACCGACCCCTACCGTCTGCCACCGAGCCAGTGCCGAAACTCCGGCGCGAACTGCCGCGGCGCAGAGAACTTGATGTTTTGGGCGGTGGACAACGCGTCGGTCGGCCAACTCACACAGGAGCAGGGCCGCATTCTGCGGGCCAGCCCGGCGGTGCAATAGGAGCTTTCGATGATTCGCACCCTTCTTCTCGTCGGCACCTTCTTCGTGAGCACCGTGACCGGCGGCGCGCTCGCCCAGTCGACGGACAGCAGCGCGCAAGATGCGGCTCAGGCGGGTCAAATCGATGGCTACCTTGGCGCCATTCACTCACCACCCGGTGCGGACACCTGGCGAGCGCTGGGACCGGCGGCTTTGGCCAGGCTGCGTGAACATCTCGACAACCCCCAGGCCCAGCCAACGCTGCGTGCACGTGCTGCGGATGCTCTGGCGACGGTCGGCGGCCCGCAAGACGCCGACAGACTCGCCGCGTGGGCGACAGACGCGACCGCGCCACAGCTCTTGCGCGAACGCGCGCTTGTCGCAGCGCATGCGCTTTTGACACCCGCCGCAGGGCACTCGATGGTTCTTCGTGCGCTCGACGATGCGAGAAGCCCCGGACTCCGCGCAGCAGCCGCTGGGCTTCTCGCGCGCACCCCCAACGCCGACGGCTGCAACCTCTTGCGTGCTCGCGCCGCGCAGCAGGCCGGCAAGGACCGCGTGCTGTTCAAGCGCGCGCTCAAACTGTGCGCGGCCCCACCCAAGTAGACCTGTCCGCTGGGAACGGGCGGCGAGCGCTTTTTCAGGCGACGAAACTGTCCTGGTAACCCGGGTCTTCGCAGGCCAGCGCCTGGCGCGTGGCGCGCATTGGCCGATAGGTGTCAATCATCACAGCGAGTTCGTTCGTCGAACGCGTCCCGACGCTTGCCTCGTACGCACCCGGGTGCGGCCCATGCGCGACGCCCGCAGGATGGTATGAGACACTGCCTTCGCCGATACCTCGCCGCGAAGTGAATTGCCCGCGCACGTAGTACAGGAATTCATCGCAATCGACTGAGGCGTGGGGGTACGGACACGGCACCGCCTCGGGATGAAAGTCGGTCGTCCGCGGCACGAAGCTGCAAATCAACGCGCCCCGAGCCGCAAAAGTGCCATGCCAGTCTGGCGGCAAATGCACCAGTCCCGCGCGCGGCTGGAAGTTCAATATCGGAAACACGAATGGGTAAACACTCCCGTCCCACCCGACGACGTCAAAGGGCGGGCTCGTGTAACGAAACCCGTGAAACGCACCGTTCTTCTTCACCACCACGTCGCGAATGCCATCGTCCGCGGGGCCGCGAAACTCGGGCCTGCGAAAATCACGGTGCGAATACGGCGCGTCCATGCGCAGCTGACCACTCGCGTTGCGCCACTGCTTGGGCAAATGAAGCCCGCCCAAGCACTCGATGGAAAGCCAGTTTTGGCGAAGCCCAGGCGTCGGAATCAATCGGTACGCCAAGCCGCGCGGGACAATGACGTAGTCGTCCTTCTCAAACGAAAGGCTGCCCAACGCGGACTCCAGCCGTCCGCCCCCTTCGTGAACAAAATAGACGTCGTCTGCATCGCCATTTGAAAACAGAACAGCGTCCTTCGCACCCGGGCGCATCACTGAAATCACAACATCTTCGTTGAACAGAATCGGCATGCGCGCTTGCGCCGGCGCCACGTTGGGCAACGAAAGTTTGGGCGTCACATAGTGACGCTTCGCCAGCGGGCCTTGTGGGGCCGCCTCGGGCAATGCAAAACCCGCTGCGCCAGACGCGAGCCGCTGCGTGTGCGGCGGTTTTTGGTGGTAAAGAATGGTATAGGGCCCATCAAACCCCTCCCTCGTCCAGCACTCCTCGAACAACAGTTGCCCCTGCCCATCCCGCAGGGCGATGTGATGTTTCTTGGCCAGGGTGCCTACCGCCATGCGATCCAGCATTGCTTAGACCCTCCCCGTCACCTTTTGCTCGCGCTCGATGCTTTCGAACAACGCGCGAAAGTTTCCGCCGCCAAAGCCCTGGTCGCCTTTTCGCTGAATGATCTCATAGAAAAAGGGGCCGGCTTCACGGTCGCCGAACAACGACGCCGCGTCTTTCATGAAAATCTGCAGCAGGTAGCTTTTTTCACGATCGCCATCGACGAGAATCTCCAGGTCGCGCAGCGTCTGCACAGGCTCGTCAATTTGCCGAATCCCGAGCCGTTGAATCCGCTCCGGCAAGGCGTCGTAGTACGCGCCCGGCGTTGGCATGAAGTCCACGCGCTTCGCTGCCCGCATGCCTTTGACGGCCAGCAAAATGTCTTTCACCGCGAGCGCCACGTGCTGCACGCCGTCGCCCCGGTGGTCTTCGTTAAACAAGTTGATTTGACTCGCCTTGAAAAATGGCCGGTAGGGTTCGTTGTGAGCAAACTTCATGCCGCTCTTGGGGTCCCACATGACCACCGACTTCAGCCCTGAGCCATGGTCGCCCTGCTTTGCGGCGACGTCGTCGGTGTGAAACTGAATGTCCCAAAAACGCTGAAACCCCATCACGTGCTCCAGCCACAGAAGTGTCGGGCGCATCGTCTGAAAGTTCGACGTGACGTGGTCAAGGTGGGTGAAATTGAAACGGTTGCCGCTTGGCCTTGGCCCAGAGGCAACCTCCATGCCCGGGTAGAGCGCCCGATACCCATCCCGCTGGATGAACCGAAACGTCGTGTCGCCAAACGGCGTCGTGATGGAAAAGAACGCCAGCTTGCCGCCACCGGCTTCTTGAAAACGCTGAACGTCGCAAATGAAAGTGGCGTCGCGCTTCTCGAGCACCTTGAAAGCGTGGTCGATGTCTTCGACCTCGAAATTCAGCGTGCCAACACCCTGGGGGTGCTTGCGCAAAAAACGCCAGGCCCGGCCACCCACGCCAATGGGCATTGAAGCAATGACCACGCATGCGCCTGCCTGAAACACCACTGAACGCTGATGACCGGTACGTTCGAGCTCTGGCGTGCTTTGCCCTAGCTCGACGAAATCGAGACCTTCCTTGTAGAAGCGCCGACTTCGATCAAGGTCGTGCACGTAAAAGTGAATCGACTCAAGCGTCTTGATGCCAATGGACTCGGTCGTTGCCATCACCTTCTCCGTATGACTTGCCGCCTACTGCGCCGCTGCGTCGGGTTGCCGCTCCGGCACCGCCCCGGCAAATGCGGGGAGCGCCAAGCAATGGGTCTCAATCTCCAAGAGTGGGGAAAACTCCGTGACGTCAACGCCGAAACGTCTTGCGCCGAAAAGCTGCGGCAAGAGGCACACGTCGGCAAAAGACGGCGCATCCCCGACGCTAAAGCGACCCGCCCATTTGACCGCTTCGCCCAAAAAGCCACGGAGGCCCTGCGCGATCCAATGCGCCGCCCAAGCCTTCTCGTCGCCTTTCAGCACAGTTTGCACGTGCTTGAGCACTGCCAGGGTTTGGTAGGGCTGAGTGCTCGAGTTCACAATCTCGGCCAACTGGCGCGCCTTCGCGCGAAGAAAGACATCTTTGGGGAGAAGGGGCGGCGTCGGATGCGTTTCTTCAAGGTATTCGAGAATCGCCATCGATTGACCGATATGACGGCCATCGTCCAACGCCAGCGTGGGGACAGTGCCACCGGGGTTTCGTTCGAGGTATTCCGATGCACGGTGCGCATCTTTCAAGAGATGCACCGGCACGTACTCAAAAGACAGGCCCTTCCACGCCAGTGCGATGCGCACCCGCCAACTGCTGCTGCTGCGGAAGTAGCTGTAAAGCTTCATTTTGGAAATGGGACGACGCGCTGGTCGATGGTACCGAAGAGATTGCGACCTTCGCTGTTGAAGGCTTCGATTCGAATGGTGTCGCCAATTTTCATGAACGGCGTTTGGGGGGCGCCGGACTCAATCGTTTCAATCATGCGTTGTTCGGCAAGGCACGAAATGCCCCGCGCGCGCTCAGCGTTGGACACGGTTCCGCTGCCCAGCACCGTGCCCGCGGTGTAGCTGCGCGTCTTCGCGATGTGAGCCATCAGGTCGAAGAAGGAGAAATGCATCTCCGGCCCGGCGTCGCAGTCTCCCACTTGCTTGCCGTTGAGGGTTGAACGCACACGAACGTGGGCTCTGCCCTCTCGCCACGAAGCGCCCAACTCGTCCGGCGTGCACGCAAAAGGCGCGAAGGCGCTTGCGGGCTTGCTCTGGAAAAACCCGAAGCCCTTCGCGAGCTCTGCAGGAATCAGGTTTCGAAGCGACACATCATTCACCAACACCACCAGCCGCACGTGGGATGCGGCCTGCCCCCGGCTGATTCCTTGTGGCGTGTCACCCAGAATGACGGCGACCTCAGATTCAAAGTCGAGACCCCAGGCTTCGTCGGCCAACGCAATGGGTTCTGTCGGTGCGGACAAAACGCCCGACCCGCCCTGATAAATCAGGGGGTCGGTTTCCAGCGTTTCCGGCGGCGCGGCCCCACGCGCTTGACGCACCAACCGAACGTGGTTCAGGTAAGCCGACCCATCAATCCACTCGTAGGCACGCGGAAGCGGCGCCAACAGTGCATCGGGCTGAATCGGCTCAGTCGGCGCATCCCCCTTGGATACAGCGTCGGCAAGGGCTCGCAGTTTGGGACTCGTGCGCTCCCAGTCATCGAGCGCCGCTTGCAGGCTTCCGGCAATACCGGTCGCGCGGGCAAACGCCACACCATCCGGCCGTACAACGACCAGACAACCATCCCGCGTTCCGTCTCGAAGCGTCGCGAGTCGCACGAGGGTCTTCTAGGTCAGCGGGCGGCGCCTGGAAAGGCCTGTGTCTTTCGAATCTCGCAAGTCGCTGCATCGGCACCCGAAAGCGGCGCAACCCCAGCGCCACCCACGACGCGCTCCTCGCGCGTCACCACGTAGTAGCGATGTCGCGGTGCTGAGTAGGCAGCAAACATGGTGGAGACTTCCGGATCGTTGATGGCGAAACCTGGGCCCGAAGCACCGAACTCCGGCATGACACTTCGGATGAGGCTCGCGACCGCAGCGTCGTCCTCTCTGCGGATAGGTCTGAACACGAATTCGGAGGGCGTACTCTGGCGCATGGAGCGGCAGCTGCCCGGCGCGCGTCAAGCCTTGTTCAAGTGCTGAAGGACGTCATCCAGATGCCTGCCCACACGAACCTCGTGCTTGATGACAGCTTCGATGATGCCTTCGGGCGAAATGACAAACGTGACGCGTCGGTCGATGCGAAGAATCGGCCAGAGCACACCGTACGATTCGCTGATGGTTCGCGGTTCATCACCAATGAGAGTGAAATTCAGATGCTCGCTTTCGGCGAACGCGCATTGCCGCGCCGAGTTGTCGACCGAAACGCCGACCAGTTCCGCACCCCCTGAGACGATGCGGTCGTAGTTGTCGCGAAAGTGCCCCACCTCTTGGGTGCACCCCACCGTGAACGCCTTCGGAAAGAAGAACAGCACCACCTGCTTGCCCCGCAAGGCCGAAAGACGAAACGGACGCCCCCGACAGTCCAACGTTTCGAAATCTGGAGCGACGTCACCGACGGCGAGCACAAGGGTCCATTAGCATGAGCGCATGTCGACGAATAACGCTTTAATGTTAAGCATTTACATGCGCTGGAAACGTACCGAGCCGACCGTCCGATAACTCTGCATGACTTCAAGACCCGTCACTGGTTCACCGACCGCCGCCAACACAGCTCCGGCGGCAAATCCCGCGCCCTGGTCAGATAGGCCGGCGATAGACGCGATGCGCCTGTCCGCGGCCGTTCGTGACCAATTCCGCGACCAGCGCTGAACCTCTACGGCGGGTGTTTGACTACAGCGCCGACGCTGGCTTCTGCGGCACTCGAAACGTCAGCGGCTTGGCTTTCGCCAAGTTCAGCTGCGCCGCGGTGATGAAGCCACCCGTTCGAAGCTTCTCCAAAATGTCGCTCACGCGGTGCTCCGCATTGGGCGTGAGTGACCCTCTTCGAAAATACGTGTGGTAGCGCGCCGGTGAGGGCAAGACGATGGCGAGAAAAGCCGCTTGCTTGGGCGTGAGGTACCGCGCTTCAACGCCGAAGTAATACCGAGCGGCTTCACCCAATCCGTACACGTCTGGGCCCCACTCAACGATGTTCAGGTAAATCTCCACCAGTCTCGACTTGGGAAACGCCGCTTCCAGCGCAACCGTGGCGAGCGCTTCTTTCAGCTTTCGCGCGTAGGTGCGCTCGCCGGATAAGAAAAGATTCTTCGCGAGCTGCTGCGTCAGGGTGGAAGCGCCGCGGTGACGCTTCGCGTCCTCCGGTTCCAGCAAGGAACGCCGCATTTCTTCGAAGTCAAAACCGGTGTGCGCGAAAAATCCTGCGTCCTCCGACACCGTAACTGCGCGGACAACGTGCTGAGGCAACGTTTCGATGCGCACGAAGTTGGGATTCGGCGGACCGACAGTGAGCTTTCGATGCGTTCCAAACGGTGGCACGTGCTCGAATGACTCTCGCAAAGGCAACGGAAGCGCTCGGGCTTCTTGGACCATGTCTTTGAGGTCGAGGGTGACATCCCAAACCGTGTTGGAGAGGTCTCTCCAGTCCCCAGACAGATTCACCTGCGCGGCGAAGCGGCCTGTGAGTTGGTTTGCCCAAGGGATGTCCGGCAACAGTTGCTTGGGCAAAAGCGTCCACAAGTTCGCGTAGGGCGTCGGTGGCACACGCAACAGCACGGTGAACGCTGCATCTTGCGTCCAGCGAGCATTCCCCTCAGCATTCGCCAGAGGCGTTCCCGCAATCGAAAACTCACTTGCCTCCAGCACAACCTTTCGCTCAAAGGGTTTGAGATGCGCCGTTCCTTCGAAGCGTGAGTCCGTGGGTCCCACCGGCTCAGGGTTGAGCTTGGAAAGCACAAAAAACATTTCGCGCGAGCGGATGTCCCAGCGCACGTGCCAAACTTGACCATCGCGAGCAAGCCCTGCCGTCACGACGGCCTTGCCACGCACTGCGGGGTGCCAGACTTGAAGCTCGCCCACGTCGGCCAACGCCAACACGCGTTCAGCGTTCGCATCAAACTTGAGGCGCGTGTCGCCCTGAAGATGAACCGTCCCCTTCCACTTGGTTGGTTCCTTGCGCAGCTCGCCGGAGTGGCTGCTGAGTGACCTGCCCTCTGGCAATCGGAACGTGACGTTTTCCCAGGCCAAAACAGTCCCCGCGAGGCGCGATGAAGCCACTGCGGTGCGCGACGGACCCGACGTCGAGTCACCCCTTGCCGAAAGCGCCGTGAGCCGCTCAGAAACCGTTTGGACGTCGACGATTCCCTCGCGCAGCACCACGCGGCTGGCCTCGAATTTTCCGCGAAGCAGTGCCGACCATCGCGGAACGACGAGCAACTCTTCCGCTTCCATGAGGTGGCCGCTGGGGTGCTGGCACAAGCGCACGGCACCCAGGCGCAAAGCACGAAGCGAGGCGCCGTTCACGCGCGTGATGTCAGACGGGCAGCCCGCCTGGGCAAGCGCCGCCTCAATCCTCGACGTCCAATCGAGCCGGGTCAGCGCCCACACCGCAACCATGACCAAGCTGAGCAACACGAAACTGACAACAACCAGACGACTCAGGGCGCGCATCGGACAGCCAGGCTGTACTTGGTGGCGCAAGAAAAGGTCAAATATGCAGTTTCCCCGTTGACGTTGTGCAAAAGCTTGGAGCAAGTGCGCGACATCCATGCCCGCTTCTCGCTTCCGTGTCGGCGTTGCGCTCCTCGCCGTTTACCTCATCTGGAGCTCCACCTACCTCGCTCAACACGTTGGGCTGGGCGCCTTTCCACCGATGCGGATGGCAGGACTTCGCTTTCTTCTGGCCGGATCGCTTTTGTTTGCCTGGCTTCGGTTTCGTGGGGCCAAGACACCCTCGTGGCCACAGTGGCGCGGCGCAGCACTTTTGGGGTTTCTCATGCCCGCATTGGGAAACGGTGGCGTGGCGTTTGCGCAGCAGTGGATTTCAAGCGGCTTTGCCGCGCTCGCCGTAGCAACGGTTCCGCTTTGGGCTGCGCTGTTTTCCGGGCTGTTTGGGCGTTGGCCCTCGCGGATGGAGTGGCTTGGCCTTGTTCTCGGCGCCCTCGGCGTCGGCCTGCTGCGCGGTGACCACAGCCTTCAGGGCCATCCGCTGGGCGTTTTGGCGCTTGTCATCGCCACCACAGGGTGGGCACTGGGTTCGGTGCTCACCGAGCGTGTGACAGCCCCATCGGGACTGATGTCGAGCGCCGCGCAAATGCTTTGGGCGGGGGTGTACCTTTCGGGGGCCAGCGTCCTCGTGGGCGAGCACTTCATCGCGACGCCGGGTCCCAAGCACCTGCTCGCCGTCACTTACCTCATCGTCTTTGGGTCCATCGTGGCGTACTCGGCGTATACGTTTTTGCTCAAATCGGTCCGACCCACGCTGGCCACGAGCTATGCTTTGGTGAACCCCGCCCTCGCCTTGCTGCTGGGTGCGGTGTTCCTTGAAGAGCACGTGACGCTCGATGCGCTTGGCGCTGTCGCCCTCATCTTGTCGGGCGTCGCGCTGGTGTTGTTCGGTCCGCAAGGGCCGCCTGAGAAAACGGCGTGTCGGACAGACACCGCGTCCAACTGACATTGCATCATCGCCGTGGCGTCAACCACGCAAGCGACGCGCAGCACGCATAGACTTGGTGTTGTGAACGCTCCTTCTCGCGACGTTGCACTCGCTCTCACCGCACAAGCGCGTTCTGCACTGGTGCGCATTGTCGCCGGCAAGAACGAAGGTACCGGCTTCATTGCCACACCCGAAGGTCGCATCGTCACGAACCTGCACTTGGTCGCAGGTGCATCCCGAATCGACATCACGCTTTCTGACGGGCGCACCATTGCACCCACGCACCTTGCTGCGATGGACGAACGCCGCAGCCTGGTGGTGCTTCAGGTCGAAACAACAGGGCTTCCATCACTGCCCTGTCACCCACCCGGCACACTGACCCCAGGCGACCAGCTTTGGGGACTGGGTGCCGGCCCCCACCAAGAAGCCCTTCTTTTTGAAGTGCGCCTGGAAGCCGTGCGCATCCTCGGAAATCAGGCGTCGCTCTACACGCTCGCTGGGTCTGCACCGCCACTGGCTTCGGGGGGACCCCTGCTCACTTGGAACGGCGACCTCGCCGGTGTGCTGGCATTCGCCGAAGCATCCAAACGACCCGCTCCATTGGGAATCCCTTATCGCTACCTGGCGCCCCTGCTGGAAAGTCCCGGCTGCCTTCCGCTGGACAGCCTGCAGCAACAGGTGGGCCCGCGAAGGCGACGTGCGGTGCCCCAGCTTTCAGACACGCTCTTGGCAAACTGCCCGACCAAAAGCGTGAGCGCCTTCGCGCAGGTGCTGCAAGAAGCGATTACAGAAGGGGCGCCGCTCTACAACAGGGGCGACGCCCATGGGTGTTTTCAGGTCTACTTGCAGGCGGCTGAGCGCCTGTTGTTCGAACGTCGTGACTGCTTTGGACTGCTCCGCGCCATCGCCGAAGGTGTCGGACGGGCGCGTGGTTTCGACGAGGCCGATGCGCGCGCGTGGGCGCTGCGCGATGCGTTCGACGGTGTGCTCGCACTCATTCAGCAACGAAGCGAAGCCAGCGCCACAGACGAGCGCGCGACGCAACGGCTGCACTAGGAGCGTGTGGCGGTAACCGCTTCGTGGCCCGCCAAACTCTTGGGCTCGCCGTAGCGAGGGTGGCCTCGCTGGGGCCGCGGCGCGGCTACGACGGTCGGGCTCGGAAAAGCTTGAGCAGGTTGTGGGTGGCACAGATGAAGGCCCATTCCTGCTGGGCCGCTCGAAGCCCGCGACGCATCAGAGAGCGGATGCCGCGTGCTTCTTTGATTTGTCCAAACACCGGTTCAACGATTGCCTTGCGCATACGGTAGACGTCCTTTCCTTTCTTCGTTTCCAGCTTCCGGGCCATCCGCTGCCGAGGGGTGAGGCCCTCGGGCGGACGGCCTCGCACAATTGGTGGCGCCTCCTGTCCGTGTTTCTTTCGCCCGGTTGCAATGTACGGGTTCACCCCTACCGACTCGGCCCAGGCGACATTCTCCTCCGAGAAATAGCCCGCGTCCGCGCTCAACTTGGCAGGGAGTTGCGCGAGGTGTTCTGCAATTCGGTCAACCATCGCGGGCAGGTGCTGGACGTCCGGAGGCTGGTTTGTGAGTGCCTGCGCAACGATGACTTGGTGTTCGGCGTCTACAACTGCCTGTGCGTTGAAGCCCTGCATGAAGCCATTGCCCGTCTTCACGATGCGACTGTCTGGGTCGGTAAAGTTTCGCTGCGCCTTTGGGGTTGGCGTTCCTTCAGCCGTGTGCGGCACTTGATGTGACGGCAAGTCCTCTGCCCTCGGTGGGGCGTCGTCATCGTCATCGTCTTTCTCGGCAGCTTTTTTGGCTTCCGCTTCGAGCGCTTTTTTCGCTTCGCGGATTCGCTCAAGCCGGCCTTCAGCGCGGCGCAGTTCCTCCGGCAACTCGTCGCCGCGCATACCCTTTCCGTAGCGTGCGTCTTCTTCCGCGTCGACGGACTCGGCTGCGGCAAGCAATTCCTTCACCCTCTCGCGCAGGCGAGTTTCTTCCTTCTGCATGCGGTCGTAGCTCATCGCCTTGTGCTTTGACGCGTTCGCCTTCAGCTTGGTGCCGTCGAGGGCAACGTGGCCCAATTTCACCAAGCCTGCTTTCTGGCAAAGCTTAAGCACCTGCACGAAGAGGTCTTCGAATCGAGCGCCGTGGCGACGTCGAAACTCCGAGATGCGGGAGTGGTCCGGCGATTGGTTGGCCGAAAGCACGCGGAAGGCCACGTCCTCCTGCGTCTTTCGCGAAATCTTTCGCGACGACGTCACGCCCACCGCGTAGGCGTACATGAGAAGCCCAACCATCATCCTCGGCTCGTAGGGTGGGTACCCCCGGAGTTCCTTCTCGTACGGCGCGTAGATGGTGGAGAGGTCCAACTCGGCCACCACCTCCAGCACGAACCGCGCGAGGTGTCCCTCAGGAAGCCAGTCCAGAAGCGATGGCGGCAGTAACAAGTCTTGCTTCAAGTTCCACGGGCGAAAAGTTTTGTTCACCCGCCGAATTGATCACAAACGCCCCTCCGGCGCGATCCTGATTACCGCCACACGCTCCTAGAGCGGGGAACCCCTCAGCTGCGGACTTCAAGCGGGATGGTGATGGTCCCAAGCGTTTGCTCGTTCTGTTCCGCATCCACCATCTTGAACTCGAAATTGACCCAGCGCTCGCGCCGCACCGTGGGAAAATATACAAACCCCGACACGCGGCCCCCCGGCGCCACTACACCTTCGGGCATGGCACGTTCCATCATGTCCCGGGTGGGCAGGGGCAATGGCCAAGCCGAATACGCCCGCGGGTAGAAGTAAGGGTCCCAAGCAAAAGGCCCGCCCCACCATGCCCCAAAGCCTGGATAGTAGTTCCGGTACCAAGGGGCGATGAAGAAGTTGCGGTACCCGAAGCGCGGCCGAACGACCCAACCGCCGCGGCGATGCATCGCCGGCATCACTTGGCCCCCTTCCGGAAGCAGCATGCCTCTGACTTGGCCATCGGCCTGGAGTGGCGGAATGGATGTGTAGCGAAAACCCGTTTGCCCTACCAAAGCGAACTCCGGATAGCGAATGCGCACCGGGCGTTGACTGTTGTTTTCCACCGTCACCAGCAACGGCAGCAACACATCGCCCAAATCGTAGGGCTCGCCGTCCCACGCGCGACCATCGACGGTCACACGCACATCGGCCGCTTCCACCATGGCCGAACTGATCGTCTGAGCGCGCTGGGCTGCAGGCAGCGGCGACAGATAGGGAACTGTGGCGCAACCCGATGCCACAAGCAGGAGGAGAAAGGACGTTTGTTTCATCGTCAATATGCACATCATGCGAACGGCCTTGTCGTCAATCACCGCCCTCGGCAAACGGCGCCAGGGCACTTTGGACGCGCTGCCGGCTTGCGAAAACGAGACCCAATCCCTGCATGCCCGTCGTGGCGACATGCACAACCTTCGCCTCGAACGTCAGCCTTTGGTCAACGAAGTCGAGATAGATTTCCACTTCGACTTCGGTGTGCTGCGGCACCAGACGGTTCGTGGGGACAAACAAGCCGCCCACGCGAAATTCTTGTAGCAACGCTTTCGTCAGGTCTGCCTTCGACGCGTAGTGCACATCATAGATGCCGCCTCGGGTGCCCACGACGTCGGCGAGCAACTCGTGCGCCGCAAGAAACCGAACGCCAAAACCGCCGCGTTCAACAGTACGAAGATTCAGCGGCACGACCTTGTGCCGGCGCACTTGCGCTTCGAGATACACATGCGAGGCCGCGTCAGTGAAGATCTGCAGGTGCACACGGGTGTCGAGCGACGGCAACCTGGGCGCAGTAATGAAAGCGCCCGTCACCGAAACATCGGTCGTAAAACCGGTCAAGCTGAGGTCTTGCTCGCCGTACTTCACTTGGAGTCGCTTGCGGTGGCGCTTTTGTCGGCGTCGCTCGTCCATGGCGCCGCACCTTATTCAGAAAGCGCACGTCCTGCCTCAACTCAAAACAACTGGCCCGCTACCAGTGGCTGTGGCCGCAATGGCGTCCGTGCCGGTGGCCTCGCCACCCCCCGCCCCAGCCACGGCGGTATCCATAAACAGGCTGCCCGGAATAGTATGTGTCGTAGTTTGTATAGTAGCCGCCCGGAACGTAGTAGCCGGGCGCACGTACGATGCAGCCGCCCAGCAAACCTGACAAAACGGCCAAAATCGCAATGGCTTTGAGCTTCATCACACCCTCCCCAAGTCAGAAATGACCTTGGTGACCCAGACGTGTTCTGACGCAGCGAATTCAATTCCGCGCCGAGCACCGGCCAGGTCCACCGCTACTCGATTGAATATGCTTGGTTTTCCGGCTGATTCGCCGATTTCAGTCCACACGACGCGGGAGATCAAACCCCCCATCGTTTCAGCCATCAGCAAACTGCACCAAACTCGCCGAAGCTCTCTTGTCCTGAGAAGACTGCACCGGGACGGAGAATTTCATGACTCAACGTGCGCTGTGTTTCTTGGTGATTCTTGTTTCAGGTTGCACGGCATCGCGTGTTCAACGCGACACGATGGCGACGGTGAAGAAGCTGGGTGTCTTGTCTGTCACGCTGGATAGAATCGGGATGCAGGACACCGACCGACAAGTCCTTGAGCAGGTGGCTGCGAGTACCGTGGCCCGCTACACCGAACAGTTGGCCGGCGCTGGCCGCTGGGAAGTCGTCCCCCAAGAAACGCTTCGTGCCAATCCGGCGTTTCTGGAGTTTGCGCAGCCGACGCGGTCTTCCGTTTACCGTGAAGTGCTCGCCAAGACGGCGCAGGACGGTGCGGGCCCGGCCGACCCTTCGCTCGTGATGCGGACGCTGGGCGCCAAAATGCGAGGCAACGCAGAAGAGCTTCGACAGTTGGAAGCGGAAAACACCAACGCGCTCGCTGCGCAGCTGGAAGCGATGATGGCGCTCAAACGCCAAAACTTTGTCGGGGCGCCCGACCTGCCCTTCCTGCCGTACGACATGCTTCGGCCCGCTAGCGGCGGGACTCAGGTTCGCTACTCCGCTGGGAATGCGGCGAGGAAGCCCCCGGAAGAGCGCATGCGCGAGGCCATGGTTGCGGCGGTCGCCCGTTTGGCCGGCACACTTGGCGTGGATGCCCTGGCGATTGCGTACCACCGCATCGGACTGGCAGCGGGGCGTGGGCGCGTGTTCGTCAACGACCGTGGCATCGACACCATTCACATGGCGCCAACGCTGCTCATCATCACGCGCGATGGGCGGGTGGCGGTCGACACCGGCTATCCCACTCTCGACAGCCTCTCGCACTCCCGCTTCGCCGTGCCCGTCTACAAGAAAGTGGGCGAGCGCGACCGCGAAGTTGACCTTGCGGGTGCCGGCGGCCAAGTCGCGCCGGTGATTCAAGAGATGTCACTGGAAGTCAGCCGCGCCCTGGTGGCGGACGTGGTGAAGGAATTGACCAAAGGCTAGTTGTTCTGGCCGGTTACAAGCGCCGCAGAAGAGCCTTGGGGGTCCAGAAACTAAGCCGCGCCGACTGAGATAATTCCTCCATGGGCAATCCGGTCTCGGGTTTCGTCAAGGGCGTTGGTCGAGGTGCAGTGGGTTTGGTCAAGGGCGTTGGTCAGGGCGCGCTTGCGTCCGTTGACCCCCGCTCGACGAATGCGCTGCGCGCCATCACTGGCATTTCCGTTCAACGCACCGATGCGCCAACACCGCTTCGAAGGTGGTGGTGTCGAGGTCTGGTTGTGACGGCCGCAAGCGCCACCGCATTGGGCGCTATCGGCGTCCTCAATGGCTCCAGCCCCGAAAACATTCTCTTCTCGATCGAAGGGCTTGTCCTCATGCGCACCGAAGCGATGGCCATGTTCAATGGATTCACGCGCGCGGCGTTTGATGCGGTGGGCGGAGAAATCGCCGGTAGGAAACCCGCAGGGCGGTAAGCCCATTGCAGTGAACGCGCGTGCAGAAATCTGCACATGCGCATTCACACTGTGCAGCGCCAAGTCACCACGGCCGGCAGAGAGCCCGCGCCCATTCGCATTTCAGAGACTTGCAGCGTTGGCCTCGTCCTTGCTCAAGGCAATGGTCATGGACGACGCCTTGCCACGAACACTGCTTCAGCTGAATGCCCGGGCCGTCCGGGATGGTGTGGCGCTCGACGCGCCGCGCGGTTTGGCAGAACTCCCGTGGCTGCTTCGCCTTCTCCTGGCAGACGTCTTTGCGCAGATACAAGCAGGTGAAGAGGCCGCTCTCCGTTCGATTCGGCGAGTCGTGATTCAGGAAACGCTCGTTGAGGCGCGCAGGTGCGCACTGTTGCAAGAGCGGGATGAGCGACGTCACGTCGACTTCTTCGCCAAGGCCGCAGACCACCTGGGCGTCCGGCGTTTCCCGATGCGCGAGCTGGTTGATTTTCTCGCGCTCGCGACAGCGCCGCACGCCCTGCCGGGCCTTCTGTTGGCCAACAACTTGGTTGTTGAAACCCTGGCACACGAACTCTTCCGCGACGTGGCACAGGTCCTTCTTTCTTTGGGCGAGAAGCACTGGCTTCCAGCCGGCTGGCGACAGACCTTCCGCGCGCTTGGGAAAAGCTTGGGCGTCATCTTCCGAGACGAAAGCCGACACGTCGCGTTTGGCGTGCTGCGGCTGCGTTCCCTTCGAGAACAGCTCAGCGCGCAAGAACGGGCGGCATTCGACAGCGACGCGCAAGAATGGGAGGGCCGCCTGTCGACCGCGCTCGAAAAGCTTCCCATATTCCCATTGCTGCGGCCGTGGTTCCGCCAAAGGACGAAAGCCATCCTGCGGCAGTACCGAGAACGCTGCCACGACGTCGGAGTCCGCTGGTGAGTCCCGCCCGCGCTCAGGCCCTGTCTCTCGCCCGCGACCCGATCGCCGTTTCGACGGTTCAAGACGGTGTCCGTGCCTTCGCCACAAGCGGGGGCTACGTCCCCTACGCTCAGCACGGGAATACGGTCTTGACCTTGGGCCCTCCCGTCTGTGCTCCTGAAGCCATGGCCAGTGCGGCAGCTGACTTTTTGTCTCACTTTCCTGGAGCCACATTCTTCTACGT
>JBJXGM010000152.1:0-108705 GCA_046155985.1 Myxococcaceae bacterium
GCCGAGGTGCCCGCATGGCGCGACGCGAGGAGGGCGCATGCCCGTCGGCATGTAACCGACGAGCAACAAAGCCAGGCGGGATAGATCGGCGCTCAGGATGCATAGGCTATTTCGACCAGGGCCCTTACTCCAGGCGACAGGGACGTTTGGTGTTCTGGACGGCGACAGAGCACGAGACTTGTGGGCGTGTCACGCCGCAAGCCTGCGCCATCTTGTGTGGAATCGCTTTCAGCCGCGACGCGAGTTCACCTTCGTGGGTGAGGACAGCCGAAGAAGCCGACCATCGTGCTCTGGCGGTGACGCGCGTTTGATCGTTTGGCGCCGGTTCCAACATGACGTCAACGGCGCCGCCGGGAACGAGGCTGGGGTGCAAAAATTGGGGGCCAATGACCCAGTGACGGGCGCCTTCCACTTTCTTGGCGGACATACCGAGCTCTCTCACGGAATGGTCCAGGCAAGCATCCTGGTCTTTGGGTGCGTGTGTCGTGGCGACCATCTCGCCGACGCTACCCTCCGTTTGAGCAATGGCCGCAAGCGGCAGCGCGCAGAACAACAGAAGCAGAGCGTGTCGAATCATGGGTGTTGCCCCTGTGCGGTGAGCACTTTGGTGGAAGTTCTTCCCCAATGCAGATGCCAAATCAGGACACCCACCAACACCAATACGTATGCGGTCACGAGGTATGAGCCGAGCAGCGGATACGAGTAGACCTCAAAATTCGCCACCGTCTTGTGACCCAAGATGACGGGCATGAATGGCTCCACGTGAACAGGAGCGCGAGGGTCGAGGTCGTGACCGAAAACCCACAGTCTGTAGACAAAGCGCCCGAACGCGAACGCCGAGAGGTAGCCCGTCACCACAAAGAGGTCGAGCACGTGCCGCACGTTTCCGATGACCGCTGCGCGCAGAGCGAGAAGCAATATCGCCCCCAGCGCAAACGGAATCCAATCCAGGTCAGCCGCCGCGGCTGCGTCCAGCTTGTGCATACCGATGTAGTGATTCAGCGTGTTGATTTCGTTGATGTCCGCGCCGTCGTTGCCGCCCTCGAGTTTGTACGCGTAGATGTTCATTTCTAGCCCCCGCGGGTATTGCGGCGCTGTCATCGCGATTCGCCACAACGGTTGCATGAGGGCCAACGCCAAAGGCACAACGGCCATGGCGAGCAACACGCGCGCCTTCGGAAAGAGCGGGCGATTGAGAAAATTGTAAAACGCATCCAGTCGTGACGTCATGCTTTGTTTCCTTTCGTCATCCGGACATCAGACGATGTCGGACTTCCTGAAACTGAGACTTGCCATAAAGAAAAAAATGAGCCCAAACGCCCAAGGCCAAACCACCCCAAGCCCATAGAGACCCACGGGGCCGACTTGAGTGGCGAGATAAACGCCCACGGGGCCCAACGATGCGAGGTCTGTCGAGGTGCCGGAAAGCAGCCCCATGCGAGCGGCTTGAACTGGATTGAGTGCGGCGAGCAGAAACACGGTCTGGGGGTTCAGCCGCCACTGCAGCATGACAGTGATGAGACCGAAATCCACCAGGACGACCGCCAGCGCCCACAGCACCAATATCCAAGTCACCGCACGGGCGGGGTACCGCACCCAAGTGGAAACGCCCAATCCAAGGCCTGCGAACGCTGCAATCAAAGCCGCCGAAATGTTGAGGGCCTGGAACAAGAACCCCCAAGGCACTTCTTGGCCAAAGGCGAAACGTCCCAGCAGCGCGAGCGCAAGCAATGTGACCAGCAGCGGTGCGAGCAACACAAAGAAACGCGTCAGCGCCACCCCCAGAAAGTAAGAGCTTCGGCGCAAAGGCTGCGTCAGCAAGAGCTCCAGCGTGCCGTCTTCTCTTGCGCGATTGATGACTTGGCCCGTGGCCGTGAGCGCGAGAAGGGGAAGCAAGAGCAACAGGGCGTGTACCAACGAGAGCAGGGTGCGCCCAACCCCCGTGAACCCCACGACGGTGGATTCACGCATTCCGAAGAAGACGAAGCCGACCGACAACAACAGGTAGACGGCGGTGCAGAAAAGAAGCCACCGGGAGCGACGCACCTCAGACAGGTCGAGGCGAATAACGGCGAGTATTTCTCTGGCCCGGACCGTTTTCACGGCGCCTCTTTCTGAACGCTTTTCGCCGCGCCACGCTTCAGTACGTCTTCCCAAGACACCGCGCCCGGGTGTGATGTCTCCACAGCACGAAGGCCGGAGCCCATTGGTGTGACGCCGCCACTCAAGAAGCCGACTTGGGGCGATTCAAGCCAACGATTTTCGGCGTGGTGATGGAAGTACACTGCGCGCGGTGGTGGTGATTGGGAGGGAAGCCAGGCGATAAGGCACCCCGGGTCGTCAAAGTTCAGCACCGAACCATCGACCCGCTGGGCTTGCGCAGCGGACCCCGGACTTCCCACGTGCATTTTGCAGTGCGCGCAGACCGCATGGTCCCACTGGATGGGTTGCGGGCCCGTGGGCAGCGTCTGGGCGCGAATCACCAGCCACGCGAAAGTGGCGAGCGCCACGAAAGCCACGCCCGCCAAACCCCACTGCCGCGCGCGAATCTGGCGGCGCCCCAGGAGGTCACCCATCACCGACTCCCGCTGTTCCATCCGTGCGGATGCGTCCGTCTTCAAGCTGGATGATGCGCTGGGCAAGGCGCGAAAGCTCTTCGTGGCGGTGCGAACACAGCAGCACAGTCGTTTCGCTGGGCAGTGCCTGGCAGAGGTCGAAAAAGCGCTGGCGCGTGGCTTCATCCAAACTCGCCGTGGGTTCATCGAGGACGAGAAGCCGCGGCGTGGACGCGAGGGCGAGTGACAGCAAGAACTTCTGCTTCATCCCGCCCGAAAGGTTTCGGAACGGGCGACGCGCAATGTCACTCAAGCGAAGATTCAGCTCCGCCGCTTTCCGTTCAACCGCGGCGGGTTCCAAGTTCCGCGTCGTGACCACCAGCGTCAAAAGCTCCTGGCAGGATGCGCCGAGTGACGGGGGCACCTGAGGCACATAGGCCCACGCGCGCGCTGCCTCAATTCGGTTTTGATAGGGAGAGCTCCCGTCCAAGAGGATGGTTCCGTCACATTCAATGAGACCCAACAACGCGCGCAGCAGCGTGGACTTCCCCGAACCGTTGGGGCCGACCAACGCGACTCTGCCACCTTGCGGAATCGAGAATGCAACGTCGCGAAGGGCTTCTATTTTCCCGAAGCATTTTGTCACGTGACTGACGTCAATGCGCACGGGGCCCTCCCAACCAGGGGCGCTTGTCGAGCAGCACGGGTTTGGGCGCAAACAGGGGGGCCACCTCTCCTGCAAGCGCGATGAACGACATGACGGGGGTGCCCACGAAAAACGAGAGTTGCGGGTGCGTCGCCGTCAGACTGGAAGCAAGGTCTTTGGGTTCGTAAGGCAAGTCGCCGAAACCGTCGCCGTCCAGGTCGTAGCCGGCGTAGTCGCTCCATGCGTTCTCCACCCATGCAATCGCCAGGGCATCGCCACCGCCCTCCACGCGGACGCCAACGCGGTTGTCACGGAAAGCGTTCCGGCGGAACGTATTTTGGGGCTTGAGCGAGAGAATGCCCAAAGCGAGGTCGCTGAGCTGAATCGTGTTGTCTTCAAACAGGTTGAAGTCGCTGGGTTGGAGCGGCGAGTTGTCGAGGAAAATGCCCTGCGTGTTGTGCGCCAACAGATTGCTTCGTACGGTGAGGTTTCCGGATTCTTTGATGCCCAGTCCCATTCCCGCCCCACCTTGTGACGCGAGCAGCTGATTCCCCTCGACGTGAATGTTTCGGCTGTACATCACAAAAAGCCCAACTTCGTTTCGCACGAAGCGGTTCTGCATGACGCGGTTGTTGTGGCTGTACATCAAGTGGACGCCGTAGCGCCCATCGCGGACTTCATTCCCCACGAGGTCGTTGTTCTTCGAATACCAAACAACACAGTCACGGGCGTTCTCCACGCGGTTCCCCTCGACTCGGGAATCGGTCGTCTCCCACAGATGAATGCCGTCGCCCCGCATGCCCAACGCTTCACCCCCTGTTCCTTTGACATGGCTGTCGCGGATGAGGATGCGCGAGGAACGCTCTGCAAGAATGCCAAAAAGGCTGTCACGCACCGCAATGCCTTCCACGCGAATGTGGCTGCCCTGGAGTTTGACGGCCGCGTCCAAGACATCCTGACGTCCGCCGCTGCCTTGAACGGTCAGGTTTTGGAGGACGCTGTCGCTGCGCAGCAATACCGTCGTGCCGACGCCAGGCGTCTTGAGGACCGATTCAGGCGTCCCCCAAAGCACGACGCCGGGAGGGACTTCGAAGTTGCCGGTCCACGTTCCTTTGGAAAGACAGAACGCGTCACCCGGCTGTGCGGCAGCCAGGAGCGCTTGCAGTGAGTGGGTGGGAAGCACCGCCAAGCAACCTGGTGGCGGTGCCGGAGGGGGTTTGCGCTCAGCGGGCGCTTGCCCGACGCCCTGCGAGCTTGCGCAGCCGGCAGCCAGGAGCAGGAGGCTCACGCCGCGAAGCTGCCAAGCCATCCGGCTACTTGGGTTCCACGAGGAAATAGCCGGCCATTTCCAAGTGCAGTGCCGAGCAGAACTCGGTGCAATAGAGGGGGAATACCCCCGAGCGATCCGCCACAAACTCAATTTCGCTGTGTTCGCCGGGTTCGATGGAGGTGTTGATGTTGTACGAGCTCAAGGCAAACCCGTGTGTGGCATCGTGAGCTTGTTCAAGGCTCGTGAGATGAATCCGAACCTTGTCGCCTTGCTTCACCCGGACGATGTCAGGCGTGAAGTGCGAACGAATCGCGGTCATGTGGACGTCAACGACGTTTCCGCGTCGTTCGATGCGCTCTTTGCCACCTTCAACCGCCATGGGGTGTTTGAGCTTCGTGATGGGGTCGAGCCCCACGGGCTTGTAGACGTCCCAAGCTTTCACCTTGTCCGCCTTGATCATCTGCGCATTGTGCGGCTCGCCCAGCGGAAGCGGCATGTCGTAAAGGATTTGCATCTTTCCGCCGCTGTCTTCCCCCGTCAGGTCGATCAGCTGAAAGTTTTGTGGGAGCAGTGGGCCCACTGAGTTGAAACGGTCCAGCGCCCACTTGTTCATGGCGATGAGGTACTTGCCGTCGGGCTCCACGGTGTCGCCCTCTGCAGAAACCAGGTGACCGATGTTGTATTGCGTGGAAATTTTCTCAACGAGCTTCAAGTCTTTCACGTTCCACTTCGCGACCTTCGTCTCGATAAATACGGACGTGTAAGCAAACCCGTTGGCATCAAACACGGTGTGGAGCGGACCGAGGCCAATCTCGACCTGTCCACGAATCGCGTCCTTAAAGGGCAAGATCGGAACGCCATAGGGGTCACTGCCTTCGAATTTCTTCGTCTCGATGAGGGCCTTGATTTTTTCGAAGCTGAATACGGTCGCGTGGGTATCGAGCTTTCCTCCCACGACGATGTCGGCACCGTCGGGTGTGACATCGAGCCCGTGAGGGCTCTTGGGCTCGGGTACCAAATGAAGCACGCCCTCGTCGATGGCGGTCTGCAAGGCAAGAACACGAATTCCGGCGACAGTCTTCGCTTTGCCGGCCTTCACAAGCTCGGCCGCTTTGCGCCAATTGACGATGTGCATGTAGTCCATGTCGTTTTGCGTCGTTCCGGATTCGAGCGGCGGGTTTCCTTCCAGAATTCCACCTGTCGCGCGCTCGGTATTGATGGAATTGCAAAACGCGTAGCCATCAGAGAGAAGCTTCCCGCTGTCTGCGAGGTCCTGCATGTAAGGGGGGAACTCCACCGCAAACGATTCTTCGGGAATGATTCGTCTCTTGGTGCGATCAAACCGCCAGAACATCATCGCGCCACGGTATTTCTCGTTGTATTCCTTCAGGTCCGCGTACTGTCCCCCCAGCGGCGCTGCGTATTGGGAAGTCTCAATCACATACTCGGTATTGGGCGTGACAAAAGCTCCGCCATGGTCGGACTCAATCAACTTGGATTCGACGATTTGTTCCGTCTGAAAGTCCTTGAGGTTGATGACGGCAATGCGCGGATTCGCTTTGTCGTTCACGAAAATGAACTCGCCGTCGTACGCACCTTTGGATTCCGACAAAGCCGGATGATGCATGTCGCCCCAGCCGATGGTCTTGCCGCCTCGACGGCCCCCCTCCAGCACCTCTTGCGTGCCCTTGTCGCCATAGCCGTAACCTTGCCAAGGCTCCGGCGTGAACACGGCGACGTATTTGAGGATTCGCATCGAGGGAACCCCGATGACGATGAGGTTTCCGCCGTGACCGCCGGAAGCGAACACGAGGTACTCGTCATGCTTGCCACTGGGCGTATAGGTCTTGAGTGCCGCCGCAACGTCTGCCTCGGACAGCCCGCGCCGCTTCATGAGCTGGCTCAATCCGCCCGCGGTGCCCCCTGTGGCCGAATTCGCGCCACCGGGTCCTGAGGGTTTTCCACACCCGGCCAGCGCGAGAGCCATGATCCAGACGACAAAGCTGCGGTTCATCGAAAACTCCTTTGGACGTTAAACGATACCTATATCCGCTGACACGACAAACCATATGCTGACAGCAACGTTTGCGCTTCGCATCATCCGAAATAAGCGATAAGCGTATCCGTAGATATTACTCGTAATGGGAGTCTTCGCGTGAACCGTTGGACAGCCGTGGGTGGCGCATTGGGTCTCATGCTCGTGGGGTGCCAATCCGGCACGAAAACCGCTGTGCCGAATGTGCCAGCCGATCAGCCGACCGCTGCGGCTGCGGTCGCCCCCTCAGCACCCGTCAATGATGCGAAGGCGGCCGAAGAAATGTTTGGGAGTCGTTGTTCGCCCTGCCACGGCCCACAAGGCAAGGGTGATGGACCCGCGTCTGCGGGACTTGTGCCTAAGCCGGCAAACTTTGTGAGTGCGGAGTGGCAGGCCAAGGTCACAGACGAACACATCGAAAAAATCATTCTCTATGGCGGTTCTGCGGTGGGTCGTGCTGCGACCATGCCCCCGAACCCCGACTTGGACGCCAAGCCTGGATTGGTTCGGGCCCTTCGGGCGCATATCCGCGGTCTCAAATAGAAAAGCCAAAAGGGAATCCAGTCATGAAAACGCTTGTTCTGTTGCTCGTCTCCGCTGCCACTGCTGCGCAAGCTCAGGATGTGAAAGACATTGTCGATATCGCGGCGGGTTCAAAGGATCACAAGACGCTCGTCGCCGCGCTGAAAGCAGCGGACTACGTGATGTCACTGAAGAACCCGGGGCCCCTGACGGTCTTCGCGCCGACCGACGCTGCGTTTGCCAAGTTGCCCGCGGGGACGCTCGAAACCTTGTTGAAGCCAGAGAACCAGGGGCAGCTTCAGAAGATTTTGCAGTACCACGTGACGCCCGCGACTTACGAAACCAAGTGGCTGAAGGAGGGCCAAACGCTTGGGCAGGCGAATGGTCAGAAGGTGAAAATAGGTGTCAGTGGCACCAAAGTGACTGTCAACGGCGCGAATGTATTGGCCTCTGTGCGGGCGTCCAACGGCATCGTTCATGTCATTGACGCAGTTCTCTTGCCGGCGGCTCCAGACAAACGGCCGTAGGTGTGACGGCGCACGACGGCGTGCAGCAGTACCAACACCGCCAGCACGACGCTCGTGGCAATGGCGCAGAACAACCAGTCGTCAGCGTGCAAAGGTGAAAAGCGAAAAATGCTTCGCAAGAACGGCACGTAGAGAACGGCAGCCAGCGCGAGTCCCGTTCCCAGCACCACCCACCACCACGCACGGTTCGGCGTCCGCAGGGTTTCCCAGAGCCCTCGCGAGCGCGAACGGTTGACGAGAATCAGCGCCAGATTGCTCAGAATCAGAAGCGTGAAAGCCAGCGTGCGGGCGTCGACGTCGCCGGCATGTTTCTGCCGGCCGAAAAGAAACGCCACCGCGACAGCCAGAAAAACACACAAGCCCTCAACGAGACTGAGGAGGATTTGTGATCGCTCGAGAAGCGGGGCGTCGCGGCGCCGCGGTGGATGCCGCATTTCGTCGCGTTCCTCGACTTCCATTTCGAAAGCGACGGAACTGGCAGGGTCGATGATGAGTTCTAGAAACAGGACATGGACCGGCGTGAAAAGAAGAGGCCAATCCAAAAAGATAGGCAGCATCGCCACCCCCGCAATGGGGATGTGCACCGACAGCAGGTAGGCAAGCGATTTTCGGAGGTTCGCATAGATGCGCCGGCCCATCCGAATGGCACCCACGATGGACACGAAATTGTCATCCACGACGACCAAGTCCGCCGCTTCGCGTGCGACATCCGTGCCGCGCCCACCCATCGCAATTCCGATGTGGGCTCCCCGAAGTGCCGGGGCGTCGTTGACACCATCCCCGGTCATCGCAACGACTTCACCGCTGGCGCGCAGGGCTTCCACGAGTTTCGTTTTGCTGAGCGGCGAGACCCGCGCGAACACGTGAACGTTCCGGATGCGTTCCGCCAATACGTTGCCGGGCATCTCGTCCAACGCCGTGCCCAAGAGCACCTCTACCGAGGGCAGTCCGGACTGTCGTGCAATCGCCAGCGCGGTCGTCGGATGGTCGCCTGTAATCATCTTCACGGTGACGCCAGCCCGGTGGCATTCCGCAATCGCTTGGGCAACGCCCTCCCGCAAGGGGTCTTCCAGCCCGATCAACCCGACGTAAGAGAACGACATCTCCGCCACGCTCTGGGGAAGCTCGCTTTCTTGAAGGAGGGTATCGGCAACGGCCAGAACGCGAAGCCCACGGGTTGTGAGACGTGCCATCTCGGCTTCGAAGACCTGCCGCGTTTCAGGGTTCCACCGGCATCTGGAAGCGACGGCTTCGGGAGAGCCCTTTGCCGTGATCCAGACTTGACCCTCCCAGCGTCTCGCCTCAGCAAGAATGGGAAGCTGCGACGAAAGCGGGAACTCACGAAGCACGTCTGTTCGACGGGGGTACCGGCCTCGCGACAGGGCCTCGCGCCCGAACTCAACCGTCGCGCGGTCCACAGCGTCAAAGCTCTCTATTGGGCAAGCCAGAGCGGCGACGGCGGCAATGTGGTCCGGCGTCGCTGTGCCGGCCGCCTCGACGACGCGCATGCGGTTTTCAGTGAGTGTTCCGGTCTTGTCAGTGCACAGCACGGTCGCTGCGCCCAGGTTCTCCAACGCAGACAAGCGCCGCGTCAAGACGCGCTGTTTCGACATGCGGTATGCGCCCAGGGCGAGAAAAACGGCGAGCACAATGGGAAACTCTTCGGGCAAGAGACTCATCGCCATCGTGAGTCCGGCCAAAAGCCCCGCCCGCAATTCGCCGTGTTTCACGCCGTAAGCGACAACAAGAATCACACAAAAGGAAGCCGCCAAGACGGCAAGGGTTTTCACCAATCGGGCGACTTGCTTTTGAAGAACGTTGTCTTCGGCCGGTTCTGACTGCAGCGCACGGCCAATTTTTCCCACTTCGGTTTGCGAACCCGTGGCCAACACGAGCGCTTGGGCCCTTCCCCCCACGGCCAGTGTGCTGGCATAGACGAAAGGGCTCGTGGCCCCCGTCGGTGGCGCCATCTGCACGACTTCCGATGCGACGCTCTTGTCCACGGAGACGGATTCTCCCGTGAGCAGCGATTCGTCGACGCGAAGGAAAGAGCTCTGAAGGATAAGGCCATCCGCCGGAACGCGGTCGCCTTCCTCAATCACCAAGACATCACCTGGAACCACTTCACGCGCGGGGATTCGCTCGAGCACGCCGTCGCGAAGCACATGCGCGCGCGGCGAACTTAAGTCCTTGAGAGATTCCAGCGCGCGTTCGGTTTTTCGCTCCTGTATCCAGGTGATGGAGACCACCATGACGACTGACACCAGCAACACCAGCGCTTCTCTGCGGTCTCCCAAGGAGAAATACAGAGCGGCCGAGGCGATGAGCAGTGCCACCATAGGCTCGCGAACGACGTTCAGCAGCATGCGGAGCGACGAACGTGGCCGATCGCGCGGCAACTCGTTGGGGCCGACCCGGCGCAATTCTTCTTTGGCTTGCAAAGAAGTGAGGCCTTTGAGTGCCGAGGGCAGCGAAGGGTGGTCTGTGGAGATCATCTTGCAGAAACCTGCTTGAGCAGAATTTTGAATACGAGTCCAATGCGCAAAACTGCACACTCGCGGCACCTGGCGGGAACTGCGTGAGGCGCTGCGGTGACGTAATGTGCGCACCCTTCGATGGCAGAGCCCCTCAAACTGTTCTTTTCGCCGGCGCTCGTGCGACGCCTTGGCGAAGCGTTGGCCCGGGTGTGGCCCAATTTCCTGCGTGAAGCGTTTGAGCGCAGCGCCTCGGAAGGTCTTTCTCGGATGGAGTTGATGGACCGGGCGCGTCACATCGCTGAAGCGTTGGGCGATGCCCTGCCTTCGGATTACCCGGAAGCGGTGGGCGTTCTGCTTCGGTCATTGGGGCCGGAACACCAGACAGACGAGTTGGTCGGCACAGGGCTCTCGCCCTTTTTCTATCTGCCGCACACGCTTTTCGTCGCCGAGCGTGGGTTAGGACATTTCGAGCTGTCGATGGAGGCGCAATACGAGCTCACCAAGCGCTTTACTGCCGAAGGCTCCATTCGGCCGTTCATTGCAAAATACCCAGACCGAACGTTTGCGGTGTTTCGAAAATCGACAAAGGACCGCAACCCGCATGTCCGTCGTCTGGTCTCAGAAGGAACGCGCCTTCGTCTGCCTTGGGCCATGCGCGTGCCGTGGCTTGATGCACATCCGGAGCAGATTCTTGAGCTTCTGGAACTTCTGCAAGACGACCCAGCGACCCTCGTTCGGCGCAGTGTTGCGAACAACTTGAACGACCTGTGGCGCGTGCATCCCAAGCTCATGATTGCAACGTGTCGAAGGTGGCTGTCCGGCGCTTCTCAGGAGCGTCGCGCCTTGGTTGAACACGCGCTGCGTGGGGCCATCAAAAAGGGCGACCCATCTGCACTCGCGCTGCTGGGCTTCGGGAAAGCGCCCGCCGTCAAAGTCAAAGGTGTGCGCTTCACACCGCGTCGTGTCGCGATCGGTGGGAGCGTGACGGTGTCCTTTGGGTTGGAAAACTCACTGCGAAAAGGCCAAGACGTTCTGGTCGACATGGTGGTGCATTTCGTCAAAGCGAACGGACGAAGCGCTCCCAAGGTGTTCAAGCTCAAGAAGATGACGCTGCCGGTGCGTGGCAAAGAACAGATTTCAGGGCGCGTGTCCTTGGCAGTGCACACCACGCGAAAACCCCAGCCGGGGAAGCACCGGGTGGACATCCAAGTCAACGGACACACGTTCCCGATCGGGGCTTTTGCTGTCGTCAAGTCGCGATGAGGTGATGAGCCCACCGCCAAGTGACTACCTCAGTTCAAGCGCTTGAACCGCTCGGGCACGAATCTTGCCGCGCGCAGCGAGGCATCGCCCAGAAGAGCAAGCGCACCAGACTTGAGAAGGTGATTCGTCAGCTTGCGTGATGGGGTGATGGCTCAGAAACGCGAATGACGACCTTCCCACGCGCTTTGCGGTCCGTCAGGTGACGCAGCGCAGCCATCCCTTCGGCCAGTGGAAACGTCTTGTCGAGGAGCGGGCGAATGTTGGCGCGCGTCACCAGTTCGATGAGTTCGCGAAGAAGCGAGGGGTTCGCCTTCTGGAGAAACGTTCTGTAGTGGTGGCCGGTGAACAAGCGAGCCACGGGGCCGCCCACGCCGGCTCGCATCAGTGACAGCATGCTCCCGCCGACAACGACGAAGCGCCCGCCGGGGGTCAGCAGGCGGTTGTAGGCAAAAGGGCTGCGAAACGCCGCGCAGTCGAAAATGACGTCGAAGCGTTTGTCCATCGTCCGCTCGCGAAGCGCCGCCTCAAGCGTTTCGGAGGGAAGCGTTTCGGTGACGCCGAGGCTCGCCACAGACTCACATTTGTCTTTGCGGCAGGCCGCTGTCACGTGCGCGCCAAGTGCGCGTGCGATTTGCACCGCGAACGACCCGACACCGCCTGCGGCCCCGATGACCAGCACCCGTTCCCCCGACTTCAAGCCTGCAACGTCGCGCAGGCCCTTGAGGGCTGTCATCCCCGCCAACGGAATTGCCGCCGCTTCGTCGAAAGAAAGTGAGGCCGGCTTTTTCACCCATGCCGTCGCAGGAGCGCAGGCCTGCTCAGCAAAAGCACCGAAGCCTACACCCGACAAGTCGCCCATCACTTCATCGCCGACTTTGAATTCAGTCACAGCTGCCCCGACGGCCACGACTTTCCCGCTGGCGTCGGCACCGGCGGCCTTGAATTTGGGTCGGAAGAGTCCCAATCCCAGTCGCACAGGGAATGGGTCAGCAAAAATCAGGTGCCAGTCCGCCGCATTCAGAGATGCAGAAACCACCTGCACCACGACATCATCCGCGCCAGGGGTGGGTGCTTCAACCTCGCTCAAGACGAGTTGGCCGTACGCGGGAACTGTCAGGGCTTTCATGGGCGACTTCTATGCACAAGCGAGCAGTTTCTGCGCCAAGAATTGACGTTCTTTCTCGCCGCGGGCGTGTTGGAGCGCCAATTTGAATTGAACGTGAGCGTTGGACTTTCGCCCCAGGCGCAGCTCGAACTCTCCGATGGCGGCGAAATAAAACGGATAGGACGCCAACGTGTCGCTGTCTTCGATCGCGCGAAGTGCGGTCAGTCCATGTTCGGCCCCCTTGGCGTGTCCCAACGCCACTGCGCGGTTGAGCGCGACAACCGGTGAAGGCCGCAGCGCATAGAGGGCATCGTAGACAGTGACAATGTCGTTCCATGGCGTCTGGTCGACACTTGGCGCGTGTGCGTGCATGGCGGCGATGGCCGCTTGAAGTTGATACTCGTTGGGTTCTTTGTCCTCGGATGCTCGGTCGAGGTGTTCGAGGCCTCGCGAGATGAGCTTTGCGTCCCACTGTGTGCGGTCTTGGTCGCGCAGCACGGTGAAGTTTCCTTCAGCATCCGTTCGGCCTGGCAGCCTGGCTGCGTGGAAACACATCAGTGACAACAGGGCGTGCGACACGGGCGTGGCGCTGGGCGGGTGTTTGAGCAACAGCAACGTGAGCCGCAGGGCCTCGTGGCAAAGCTCAAGGGACGTCGGTTCAGCAGAGCTGCCGTGGTAGCCCTCGTTGAACAGCAAATACAGCGCACGGTGAATTGCCGGAAGTCTGGCGGCGACATCCCGTGCTTCGCTCACCTCGACCAGTTGCCCTGAGCGCGTGAGGGACTTTTTCCCGCGAGAAAGTCGTTTCTCAATGGCCGCCGCCGAAGTCAGAAATGCCGCCGCAATTTCGCTCACCGAGAATCCGCACAAGAGATTGAGCACCAACGCGACCTGGACCTCTTCGGGAAGTTTCGGGCTGCAACACGAAAACATCATCCGCAGTTGGTCATCTTCGATGGCGTGTTCCGAGAACAACTCGCTGAGCGTCGGTGTGAGCGTCCATTCCGTGGTCAGCCACCGCGTCAATTCTGGGGCGAAGGTTTTCGCCGTGCGTTCCCGACGAATCGCATCGATGGCGCGATGTTTCGCGGCAGCCATGAGCCAGGCTCCTGGGTTGTCAGGGATGCCGCGCAAACGCCACACCTCGAGCGCCCGGCACAGCACGTCTTGGGTCACGTCCTCCGCCAGCGCGAGATTGTGAACGCCAAAAATCCGGGTGAGGGCGGCGACAATGCGCGCCGCCTCACGCCGGAAGAGATGCTCATCGACACTCACGCGCTACATCTTGGCGACAGGACGAACTTCAACAAGGCCACCGCCTTCGAAAATCGGGCAGCCTTGCGCAAGCTCGGTCGCATGCGAGAGGTCTTTCGCTTCAATGATGGAATAGCCGCCAACGATATCTTTGGTCTCGGCATACGGACCATCTGTCACGGACTTTGACTTGCCGCGAATCAGCTTGCCGGTCCTGTCCAACGGCTGGCCGGCATCTTTGATGTGGCCTCGCGCGCCCAAGTCCTTGAGCCACGTGTTCCACTTGTCCATGCTCTTTTGCATTTGTTCTGGGCTCTGTGCAGCTTCACCACCGCGATACAAATAGATGAATTCACTCATTTTTGTCTCCAAGGGTTGATGTGCTTCGGCTGTACGACGTTTGGTGCGCGAAAGACCGGACAACTTTCGCCCGCGAACGTCGCTACTGCACGCGAATGAAAGCGCGGCCCGTCACACCCGACTTGCGCGCGCGAATTTCGACGGCTGTCGATCTCACGCGAATGCCGGTGACCAGGCCTGTCGTATTCACACTGGCCGTTCTTTTGCGCTGGCTCGACCAGCCCACTTGCGTGGTGATGTCGAGCGTGATGCCGCCGCTAAACGTGCCAACGGCGGTGAGCTGCAGCGTTTGCCCGACCGAAATGGTGGCGTTCGCGGGAGATACGGCAATGGACAGCAACGTTGCGTTGACGCCCGTCAAAGTGGCTGTGGCGGAGATGCCAGACAACGTTGCCGAGAGGGTCGATGTGCCTGCTGCGCTGACTGTCGCCAAGCCGTTGGAGCCAGCGGCGTTGGAAATCGTCGCGACGGTCACGTTCGAAGACGCCCAGGTGACAAGGTTGGTCACGTTGGATGTCGACCCGTCACTGTAGGTGCCCGTGGCCGTGAATGGCCGGCGGTAGGTGACCGGGACGCTCGCGCTTGCTGGGCTCACCACGAGCGAAACAAGAACCGCACCCGTGACGGTCAGCGTTCTGGCGCTGGATACAGCGCCAAATGCGGCCGTGATGGTGGTTGAGCCTGGGCTGACCGAGGTCGCCCGTCCCTTGGTGCCGACCACGTTTGAAATGGTGGCGACGGCGGGCGCTGAGCTTGTCCAGGTGACCTGCGCCGTGAGGTCTTGCGTGGTGGCGTCGGAGTAAGTTCCGGTCGCGCTAAATTGAACAAACTGCCCCAGCGGAATGGAAGGCGTCGCTGGCGTGACGTTGATGGAGACAAGGGTCGCGCTGGTGACCGTGACGTCGGATGTGTCGCTCAGCGCGCCCAACGCCGCGGTGAGGGTGGCGGTTCCAGCGTTGACAGCATTGGCGAATCCTTTCGTACCGGCCGAATTCGAAACGGTGGCAATGCTGGGCGCTGAGGAGCTCCATGTCACCGATGATGTGATGTCTTGGGTGGAGTCATCTGTGTAGGTGCCGATGGCCGAGAACTGCATCGTTGTCCCTCGAGGCAGCGTGGGGTCGACCGGCAGGATGTCAATCGCGACGAGCGTGGCCGCTGTGACGGCAAGCGGCGTCTGACCTGTGACTCCGCCCAACGTGGCCGAAATGGAAGTGGTGCCAATCGCCAGTGCCGAGACCAGGCCTCTCGTCCCCGCTGCATTCGAGACACTCGCGATCGTGGTCGACGACGAAGCCCATGTCACAGCATTCGACAGGTCTTGAATCGTGCTGTCCGTATACGTACCGATAGCGGTGTACGCGCGGGTTGTCCCGCGGGGCAGCGAGGTGTTGGCTGGTGTGACCGAAATGGAGACCAAGAGTGCGGGGGTGACGGTGAGCGTCGCCGTGCCGGTGACACCGCCCAGCGTCGCTGAAATCGTTGTGTTCCCAACCCCCGTGCTGGCCGCGACCCCTTGGCTTCCGGAGGCGTTTGAGATGGTCGCGACAGCTGTGGAGGAAGACGCCCACGTCACACCGTTCGTGAGATTTTGCGTGCTCCCATTGTTGTACGTGCCCGTGGCGACGAAGGCCTGGTTGAAGCCTTTGACGATAGACGGCGTATTGGGCGTGACGGCAATGGACACCAGTACAGGCGCCGTGACGGAGAGCGTGGTTTGCCCAGTGATGCCGCTCAGGGTTGCCGAGACATCAGTCGTTCCGGCGGCAATGCTTGTCGCTACGCCTTTCGTGCCAGACGCGTTGGACACGGTCGCGACGCCGGTCGCGGAAGAGGCCCAGGTGGCGGTCGCAGTGACGTCTTGGCTGGTTCCGTCATCGTAAGATGCGGTCGCGACAAACGCCTGAGTGGCGCCGGCGATCACGCTAGGCGAAGCGGGTGTCACCGCGATTGAAACGAGATTGCGAATGAAAACGAGACGAAAGAGAGTCCCGCCTCCTTCAGGGCCTTGCTCGCGGGCCGTGCCGAGAAGTTCCAGCGGTGTTCCCTGTGTCAGCCAGGCGGTCGGGTAGGCGCCATTCGTCAGCGTGAGATCATAGACGCCGGTGAACGTGCTGTCCGACGGATCCCACTGAAACACTGACCCCATGCCCAGTGTTGCCGTATCCACTGTGCCGTAGAACACGCCATTCCCGCGGCGCGCCAAGGGCAGGTAGGGGTACTGGCCATTGGTGCCGTTGAACGGGTGAAGCACGGTGAGGCCACCGGCGCTGCTCCACTTGAAAAGGGTTCCCAGGTCAGATGCACCGCCGTAGGTGGTCGTTCCGTAGAACGCGCCATCGAGCCCCTCGACGACGCCCGCAGAGGGCGACGCGCCGTTTCCGTCAAAGGCGAACGCATGCAACACGCTCAGAGCGCCGTCCCACTTGAACAAGGTGCCCGCGCCTTGAGGGCCGCCGCTGGAGGCTGTTCCGTAGAACGCACCGTCCGTCCCCTGCATGATGCCAGCGTAAAGTGGGCTTGAACCATCCGTTGCGGGCGTGAAGTGGTGGAGGACACTGAACGCGCCATCCCACTTGAAGAGCGTTCCGGCTTCGTTCGTCCCGCCGTAAACCGTGGTGCCATAGAAAAACCCATCGCTGGCTTGAATGAGTCCGCCGATAGGACTGCAACCATCCGTCGCTCGCGTAAAACTGTGCAAATTGACGAAGCCGCTGACGTCGTCCCACTTGAAGAGCGTGCCGCAGTCGAACCCACCGCTCGTTGTCGTGCCGTAGTACGCACCATCGCTTGCGAGAATGAGCCCAGTTTCCGGTGCGGAACCATCTGTCCAGTTGAACGAATGCAACAACGACAGTGTTCCACTCGCGACCGAATAGATTCCGCCCTGGTTGTTGAGGCCTCCGCTTTGGGTCGTCCCGCGCAACGAGCCATCCGCGGCGCGCGCGACGCGCCCCGCCGGCGCCCAGGGGTCGCCTCCAAACTGATGCCGCACGTTGAACGTCGTCCCGGCGGTGTCGATGCGGAACAAGACGCCGTTGCCCGCACCACCGCCGTTGGTCGGCCCATACAGATTGCCGTCAAGGCCCTGGACGACGCCCCACTGGGGTGAGGCGCCACCGAAATACGTGAACGTGTGCAGGGCCGTGAAGCCGCCTGCGGGGGCCCAACGAAAAACACGCCCGTACTGCCCGGTGGCTCCGCCCGTGGCCAGGGTGCCGTAGAACGCCCCGTCGCTCCCTTGCGTCACGCCCCCGTAGGGGTATCCGCCCTCGGCGCTAAAGCCAAACGTGTGGAGCGTGGTGAGACCCACGCCGGTTTGCCACTTAAAAATGGTGCCGAAGCCGTTTGCGCCACCGGCAGTTGTCGTGCCGTAGAATGCGCCATCACTTCCTTCCACGAGGCCGCCCCAAAACGGGTTGGCGCCGTCGACGTTCGAGAAAGAGTGCAGCAAGACGAAACCACCGGCGGCGCTCCAGCGGTAGAGCGTTCCTCTCGAATACTGTCCGCCGTGTCCGGTGGAACCGTAGAGAGCTCCGTCAGACGCGACGACCACGCCGGCATAGGGCGAGCTGCCCTGCGTGCGGTCAAAGTGATGGAGAGCTTGAAACCCCGTGGCCGAGGACCAGCGGTACAGGGTTCCGTACCCATTCGTGCCGCCGAGTTGAGCGGTACCGTACAGCGTTCCATCGGCGGTCAGCGCGACGCTCGATGGCAATTGCCCATCCGCAGCGCCGAAGTGATGAAGCACTGTTAATCCAACGCCGGGTTCCCAGCGGAAAAGTGTGCCTTGCCCATTCGCGCCACCCGTGCTGGTTGCGCCATATACGCGTCCCGAAACATCCGCAGCGAGGGCGCCCTTGGGCGCGGAACCGTCCGTTCCGGAAAAGCTGTGAAGAACTGAGACAGAACCGTCTGAAGCCAGTCGAAAGAGCGCACCGCTTCCGAAAACGCCACCCTCACTTGCTGTCCCGTAGAGATTTCCGTCGGCGTGAGCGAGCAAACGGTTTGGGCTTTTCGGTGCCGTCCGGAAGGCCCATAGCGTCTCGCTGGTGGGCGCGGGCACGAGTGCCACTTCGTGGCGCATCGAAACAGGTGCTGAGCAGGCCAACATTGCCGCGGTGGAAATCAGCAGCGTGAATTTGGACCCGAAACGCTTCTCGTAGACCTGTACCATTGAAGCAGGATTGTCGCCGGCGAGGAGGAGTTCGGCAACGAAGTGGCTGCCCTTCGTTTCGCTACACCGAACGCGCTTTGGCAAAGTGGGCGTCCTCTGGCAAAGCAGCTAGTGTGAGCGCAACGCCACCCAGGAGTGCGGATGTCGTCGGATGTGCGAAGCAAAAGAGAATTGGCGTTCGTGTTTGGGCTGTGTGCGCTGGCGTGTGCAAAGTCGACGCCCAGCGTGAGCTTCAGCTCACCGGGCGACGGCGAACGTTTTTTCGGTTCTCGTGACGTCACGGTTCAGGGCAGCATTGGCGAATCGCGCAACATCGTGTCGGTTGTAGCGCTTCAGAATGGGACTCCCTTGGATGTCACGTGGTCCCAAACGCGTTTCGAGTTTGTTGCGAGCCTCGACGACAACAACAACGTGTTCGAGGTGACCGCCGCAAACAAAGACGGGGTTTCAGGCAGTGCCACATTAAGTTTGGAATTTCCTTTTGTGACCCTCACGACATTTCAGGCTGCGTCAAAGGTCATTGGCCAAGCAGACTTCACCTCCGTGAACGTGGGCGTTTCACAAGCCCGGACGGCGGTCGTCAATGGTGACCCAGAATTCGCCGACGGCGTTTTCTATGTTCCCGATTACGAAAATTCGCGGGTACTGGCTTTCGGTGGCGTTCCGGATGCCAATGGCGCATCTGCCGAATTCGTTTTGGGGCAGCCCAACTTTACGGCCAGTGCGCCGGGGACTTCCGCGGTGACCATGGATGGCCCGCAAACGGTACAGGCCCATGAGGGGCGTCTCTACGTGGCCGATTACGGCAACAGTCGCGTGCTGATTTGGAATGCGCTCCCCAAGTCCACCCAGGTGCCCGCGAACATCGTGGTGGGCCAATACGATTTCAACACACTCGACGAGACCTGCTCGGCGAATCGGCTCTCAGGTGCCGAAAGTGTGTTCGTCATCGGTCAGCGACTTCTCGTGTCCGATTCACTGAACAACCGCGTGCTGATTTGGAACAGCTTGCCCACAACGTCTGGGGGGAGCGCGGACGTTGTGATTGGGCAAAGTGACTTTGTCCATTGCGCCGCCAATGACGACGACCAGGACGACAGCGAAGATTTCGGTCCGACAGCCCGAACCTTGAGCTATCCGATCGGGCTCTGGAGCGATGGCCAGCGCCTCTTTGTCGCGGATGCCTTCAACAACCGTGTCTTGGCGTGGAACGCCATCCCGACCGCGAATTTCCAAGCCGCAGACTCTGTTTTCGGGCAGCCAGACATGTTGACCAACCTGGAAGGCACCACCCAATTCCGGTTTGACTTGCCGAGCGCAGTCCACTCCAATGGCAACCAGCTTTTCGTTGCCGATTCAGGGAATCGACGCATCCTCGTTTGGAACACGTTTCCCCCGGCAACACTGGGTGCAGAAGTTGTTATCGGCCAGGGAGATTTTTTTCACGGCGCGCTGAACGACGACAATCAAGACGGCTTGCCAGACCTTGGACCCACCGCAAGAACACTGGCAGAGCCGAGCGGTCTCACGTTTATCGGCGACACCCTTTGGGTCGCCGACCGGTTCAACCGGCGGTACATCGGGTTTCGGTGAGCCAGGCGCTCATCGGAGAAGGCTTCATCGGGTGCGCATTTCTCGAACCCAGCCCACGATGCCATTAAGCTTCGCGGCGTGAATCTCGACCAATTCGTCGTGTGGCTGCGCGAGCGAGGCACACCGGAGGCGAAGGTGCCTGTCTATCGCACGGCGGCCGCTCGACTGTTGGCCTGGCCTGGGGCCCGCACCCAGCTCGAAACAGCGATGCGCGAGGCCATTGCTGCCGAAGAAGCGAAAGGAAATCGGCGCAGCGCTTCGCTGCTTCGTGAAACCAGCACGGTGCTCTTGGAGTTCGCCCAAGCCACGGGTGGCACGCCAGTCCAGGTACGGTCGCCCGTTGGGGAGCACGTTTCGCCGGCCCCTGCTGACGCGCCGGCCAAAGCACCGGCCGCCTCTTCCAACCCCGTGCGCTGCGCGAAGTGCAAACACACGCAACCGTACGTCCCGGGCGGACGTTGTGAGCGCTGCGGTGTGCCATTTCCCTCGTTCGAAGTGTTGCCGCCCGACGAGGGTCTGGGGCCGAGTCCTGGCGCGAAAAAGTGCCCCCGGTGTGGCGGCGAAGTGGTCCTGTACGACTTCACGATGGACGCGCGACGGGGCTCGGCCATCGTGTTTGGAAGCATTGTCGGCGGCGGCTTCTTGGGTGGTTTTTTCGGTGGGCTAGCGGGCGGAGGGTTGGCCGTTGGCACCGGTTCGCTCTTTGCCGCTTCGGGACTTGCCTATCGCTGTACGGAATGCGGACGCACGATTCCGCCAACTGGACTGAGTTCAGCTGAACGTGCATTTCGCGAAAAGCGACGGGGACAACTCTTGATGCGCGGGGTTGGTTTCCTGTCGATGGGTGTCATTGCGGCGATAGCGTGGCTCTGGTCCGCAGCGACAAGGCACTAGAAACGACCGCTCATCGAGAGTGTTCCACCGTCCCCAGACGGCGCGACACTGACGAACACAATCCCCGTGGCGGCAACGGCACCTCCGGCGATGAGCATCGAAGTGGCCAGCACGTTGTACAGCTGCACCCGCTGGTAGCTCGGAAGGTCAGCGGGGGTGAGCAAGTTCCGTCGATGTTTTTCAGTGAGTTCTTCGCTGAGGCCACGGTTGATGAACGCGAACGTTGTACCGCCCGCGAGGAGCGCTGCGCCGGAAGCCAAGAAAGCGATGCCCGTGGGTGTCAGCCAGTTCACGCGGGGGTTCGACCAGGACTCCACGGTGACAGCTTCTGGGGGCACTTCAGGCCCTGGCGTCTCGGGTGTCGGTGTCGTTGGAATGAGCGCCGGCTGCGCAGCAGTCGTCGCCATCGGCGCGTCCGAGCGTCCCACCTCGGGAAAAGCTTTCAATCCGGCGTCAAAGGCCTCATCACCACCCGCCAGTGCAATGGTGACCGGGCCATCCGATCGGCCGGCGGCGTCCATGCGGTAGAGGACAAGACGGGTCTCACCCGCAACGGTGGTCACCGAACCGTGCAGGACAGTCCCCTCGCTCGCAAGGCGCTTCAGGCAGGGAAGCTGCCCCTTGAGTGTCGCCTGCCTGCAGAGCGGAGCCAGCACTTTCGTTTCGAGTGAGGCGCGTCTCAGGGCCGCTAACACGGCGGCTTGCGCGTTTGTCGCTATCTGACGTGAGACGCCATCTGCCCGAAGCGGGTGAAGCCGAAGCGTTGACGCAGGCTGAGCGAGCGCTGTCGCTGAGTATCCCAGAAGAATGAGGGTGAGCGTTCGGCGCATGATGTCTCGAACCGTAGCGGGGAGTTTGTGTTTGTCAAAAGCAACGTTCACGATTACCGTCCGCGCAATTCTTATGAAGCCGATGTTGAAGGCGGCACTCATTCTCTCGTGCTTCGTCGTCGCCGTGGCGACAGGATGCCGCTTCGATCCGCCTGGACTCTGTACGGAAGACTCCGACTGCATGGGTGGGCACCGGTGCGAGCAAGGCATCTGCGTTTCCACGGCATGGTGCGACGCTGACGACAAGTGCCCGTCTTGGCAGCAGTGCGACCTGACGACCAGCTTCTGCAGCACGCGCGCTGGAAGATGCTCGGTCAACAATGAATGTGAGACTTGGGAGCGTTGTGGTGCCGAGACTCACGTGTGCGAGTTGCTGGCGGGGCGCTGCGGCGACTCCACGCAATGCGACGCTTGGGAAGCCTGCGACAACACGCACACCTGTGTCCTTCAGGCGGGGCGCTGCGAGACCGACGCCGATTGTTCAGGGTTCCTCTCCTGCGATGCCGGGAACAGGTGCGACGTCGCGGGAAATGCAGACGTGTTGGTGATGGGTGCCTACTTCAACGATTCATGCAGCTGGAAGGCAATCTCAGGGCTGGAGACTCCTGAACAGGCTTCGGTCGGATTGGAGTGTTACTCTGGCGCTGTCGCATTGCTGCGGCCAGACCAGTCCATCGTGTTTTTGGCACAGCGGGCGCTGCAGTCGGGAAACCCCGACCTGAACGATGGCCGGATTCTCGTTTTCAGGGACGATACGCTAGAGCGCTTTTCGAATGGCGATTGGATCCACCCTGCCAATCCTGAGACGAACGATACCGACCTTCCGTCGTCGCAGTGCGATGGCATGGGCGCCAGCGGTCCCGTCGTGAATCTTGTGGTTCAGGCGACAACCGGCAACGTCGCGTATCGCTGCGAGAATGAAGCGCGTTCCTGGTTCAGGACATCCGGCGGTCTGCTGACCAATTCGCTTGATGTGAAGGCGTGGCATCAAAGCGGGGCCATGATTGGTGTTGACGCCTCACTCTTTTGGAGGACCATCGACGCGGTCGGAGCTGCGCACACGATCACCGGCCTTCCGGATAATCAGGACGTCTTGGCGCTTGACGTTCGTGCGCACAACGATGGTTTCTGGATCGTTTTCGCCGCGGGCGCCAATGCGCAACTCTACGAGGTGACAGCGCTTGGCGTGGCCACTTTGGTGACCACCTACACGGCCCAATCAGGCTACTCGCCATCCGCCATCGGCGTCGTGCAAAGCGCCATCGACGCGTCGGGTGATTTGTATTCGCTCGTCGACATGCTGTTTGTGTTGGGTGAGCCTGATCCTCAGATTGTTGTCCGATGGCCGCTCAATGGCTCGCCACCGGTGGTGATTTACGATGAAGCGAATGTGCCGCCGGGCGCGAACAACGTCAACGCCAGTACGTTCGACGGCTACGTCATTGACCCGTATCTCTTGATACGCGGGCCTTAGGTTTCGCCCAGCCACGACACCACCGTGTCGATGGCTTCACGCTCACTTTTCTTGGAACCATAATGATGGCCCGCGCCTTGAATCACGTGGAGGCGAATGGCAGGGTCGTCGAGCGGACGTTTCTCCTCTGGTGGGTGAATGGGGTACCCCAGAATCACGAGAGCGCGGGGATCGACCTCACCGTGAGGCCCGGGCCCAAGCCATCAACGCCACAGATGCTGTCGCCGCCAAAGCCGCGCCGCTCGCCAAGGCGACGAAGGGATTCCAGGTTTGCCACAACCACCCGGTCATTAGTCCGGCGGGAACCGCGCAGATTCCAAGGATGAAATTGTACAAGCCATAGGCGCGTCCGCGAAGCTCCTGGGGTGCCAAATCGCGAACAAGCGCTTTTTCAGCAGGCTCGGTCAGGCCGTAGTACGTCCCAAAGACGAGAAACAATGCCCATGCGTGCCAGGGCTTCGTTGCCGCTCCGAATGCCAGGTACGTCACGGCGAATACCATCCAACCCGAGACGATGAGCGTTTGGCGCGGCAGTCGGTCTGACCAAGCCCCCCCGACATAGGAACTCAAGAGCTTCACCACGTGAAAAGTGGTCCAAAGCAGTGGAATAAGGTGAATCGGCACGCCGATGTCTTTGGCGCGCAACAGCAAGAACGCCTCCGAAGAATTGCCAAGAGAAAATAGAACGAGAATCGCGAGATACCACCGCAGGGAGCGAGGCAAGTGTGGCCGCGGATGTGCCCTGGGGGGTGTCGGCATCATTGGCGCGATGGGTGTTTCACGAACCGTCGCGACGGCAACCACAGACAGCATGCCCGGGACCAAAGCGAGCCAGAACACGGTGCGCAGCGGGACATTGAAGCTGAGGAGCACAGTGGCCAAAATCGGACCCACAACGGCGCCCGCGTGGTCCATGGCCCGGTGGAAACCGAACGCCCGCCCGGATTCAGCGCCCGAGACTGAAGAAGCGATGAGGACGTCGCGAGGTGACGAACGAATCCCTTTTCCGATTCGGTCCGTCGAGCGAATGACGAGAACGTGCCAAGGCGCCGTGGCGACGGCCATCAAAGGGCGCGCGAGCGCGGCGATACCGTACCCAAATAGAACCAGAGGCTTCTTGCGGGGCAGGCGGTCAGCGACATACCCCGACGCCAGTTTCAGGAAACTTGAAGTCGCATCGGCAACGCCTTCGACGAGGCCCAAAAAAGTCGCACCAGCACCGAGCGAAGCGACGAACACTGGGAGCAATGGGAAAATCATTTCTGAGCCGATATCGGCAAAGAAGCTTGTGACCCCAAGCGCGACAACCGTTGCTGGAAGCTTCTGTCGAGAGGTGGCGCCGTTCGTCACGAGTTCCCCGAAGGAACGCGGACGTTAGCTCAGGCGGGTGAATGGGGCTGGGCTGAGCCTTAGAACAGCTGGTTGATGGGACCCGTGCACTCAGCCGGGTCGCCAAAAACAGGGTCTGGAAGCTGGAATGCCTGTTGAATCGAGACGTACAAGTCGTTGGGGCTCCGATGCCCACACTTGATGTGCCGACCGGTCCGGAACGCGCCGCCGGCGTTGCCGGCGAGCAGGTACGGCATGCTGAAGGGTGAGTGCGTCGCGGGCCCCCCGGCACCGTTTTCGGAAAGCCACATAAAAAGAGACCTGTCGAAGATTCCCCTGTCCTTCAGTTTCTGAATGAACGTGGAAAAACGCTGCGAATACCAATTCGTGATGCGGTTGAACGCTTCGAAGTTTTCGTGGGAGGCAAGGTGCGCATCGCCGACTGTTGTCATGCCGGGCCCAAGCCCAATGACACTGCCGTCCCAGCTCATTTCACCGGTCCACGACATTGTGGCGACACGGGTGATGTCGCACGCCAGCGCCATGACGATGAGGTCCATTTGGAATTCGGCGATGGCCACAAAGTCTGGACCTGTGCCCTGCTGCCATGTTCCCAAGTCCCGCGGTGGGTTGTTCAGCGGATCGACCTCACAACTGACTGGGCTCGAAGCAATCGTGGCGAGACGGGTCTCCAGTTCGCGAACCGACTGCAAGTGAAAGTCAACGATGCGTCTGTCTTCGGCGCTGACCTTCGTCGACAAGGTGGCGTAGTCGTCCATGACGAAATCGAGCACAGAACGTCGGTCTGCATGAATGGCCTGCAAGACGGCTGGCGGAACATTGAAACCTTCGAACACACGATTGTACGCAGTCACGGGATCGCGAAAAGCCGCAAGTCGCTCCATCGGACCTGTGTATGAAATGGAACTTGTCAGGTACTGGTTGCTGTTGCCGAGGTTGATGGGAAGGCTCTGCAAGCGGTTGGGCGTCCCGATGTGCCGCGCGATTTTTTGGTCAAGCGAAATGCCACCCGCCCCAGGCGTGCTGTCGCCCTGGAAAATTGGCCATCCCCCGACGACGTACGCGAGCGGGGCCCCGTGCCCAACCGCGTTGAAGCCATTTCGTATGAATGGCAACAGGTCGATTTCTTCGAGCAAGAGAAGGTCTTGTTGGTGCGGCGCGAACGGCGCCAAAGTGGGGGGCAAGACGAAGTTTGTCTCCGTGCCACCCGTCGGGAAAAAAGCGCCGGGCGAAGCCCCGAACGACGTGAAAAACATGATGAGGCGCTTGTCGATGTCGAGTTTTTGCGCGCGGCTGCCGAATGGGGTCGCAGAAGATTCTCGCCGACACCCCAAAGAGTTAAGGGTCGGCAGCGCCAGCAGCAGTCCGCCGGCGCCACGAAGAAATGCCCGACGGTCAAACGGCGTCATGGGGAGGTTCCTTCAGACCGCTTGAGAAGGAATGCTTCACTTTGGGTGAGGGCGATGAGCAGTTCGCGCGAGTTGAACCCTGCCGATTCGAAGTGGTCATTGAGTTTGGCCAAAGACTGTTGGTCCGCGTCGGTTTCCATGCGGCCGTTGGCAAACCGAAAAGCCTGCCGAACGATGCAGTCCGTCACTTGGCGACTTTCGGCGATACGGTCTGCGAGCTCAGCGCCGCCCGTGTAAGGGCCATCCACGTCAGTTCCGAGCAAGACACCAGTGGCGTCGACAGGTCTGCCGTGGTCCGTGTCTCGCCATTGGCCGACAGCGTTGTAACTCTCCAAGCCGAAACCGACGCCATCGAGCGCGCTGTGGCAGGCCGCACATGTGGGTTCACGCTGCACCTGAGTGAAGAAATCCCGCACGGTCATGCCCGGGGTCCGTTGCGGTGCCGTTTCGATAGCGCCGGGCGGTGGGTCGCTGACCGGCGTACAGAACAACTTCGAGCGAATGAAGCGTCCGCGCCGGGCTGGCAAAGTCTCGTTGGGCTTGCCGTGCGCTGCCAAAACGCCTGCGAGGGTGAGCAGGCCTTTGCGTTGACTCGAATCCAAGTGAACGCGCACGAAGGTGCCCCCCGTCACGCCGGGCACCCCATAGAACATCGCAAGCCGTTCATTGAGAAAAGTGTAGTCGGCAGAGAAAAGCGTCCTCATGTCGCCGACCGTGTCCCAAACGATGCTGTCGACCAGGCGGTTGGCTTCTTCTTTGAAGAGCGGTCGGAGCGCGTCATCGTAGCCCTCGAACAGCGCGGCGCTTCTTTGCATCGTCGTGATTCCGCGCAGCTCGAGCCACTGGTCTGAGAATTGTCGAATCACGTCTCTCGCGCGTGCCGTGTCCAACAAGCGTCGCGCTTGGGCTTCCACATGGGCCGGGTCGGTCAATTCATCCGCGCGTGCCGCCCGAAAAAGTTCTTCATCAGGCATCGAACCAATCAAGAAGTAGGACAGGCGCGACGCCATCTCCCAAGACGTGAGAGGCACAAGGGTTCCGGCGCCACCTGGCGAACCGTGTTCAACGCGATAGAGGAAGGCCGGCGAGAGCAAGAAAGCTTCAAGCGTCAAGCGAACCGAGTCTGAAAACGGCCGGGATTCTCGTGCGCTCGCCCAAAACGTTGAGAAGCGCCTGCTTTCGGCTTCGGTGAGTGGCCGGCGAAACGCGCGCTCACCGAACTGCGCGATGAACAAGCGCACGCAAGCGGACTCTCCTTCCTGCCCGATGTCGCATCGCAAGAGTCCCTGAAGGTCGCTGACGGCCCGTGTGGCGATGGCTTCCGCCGCGTGGAGCAAGCTTTCTGCATGCGTTGCGCTTACCCCCAAACCCGAAGCGAAGTTGTCGTATCCCTCGACAGATGTTGTCGCTCCGGGAAACGCATCGCTGTGGCTGGCGGCGCCCCCGAGTAAATCGGCCACCGTGTTGTCGAATTCTTTGTTCGTGAGACGGCGCAGGGGTGCTGGGCCTGGGTCCGCGCCTAAGGTGACAAACCCCTCGCCCGTGCATGCCTGCATTCCCAACACGATGCAGAGTAGGCTGGCCTTGGAGGCTATTTGCGCGGGTAGACTCAAGAAACATCAATTAACTTCACCATTTGTGCCATCCGACTCGGCTGTGGTTATGAGGGGTTAGGAACCACCAAGCGAATGCGTATGGGGGTTCGCGAGGACACCTGTAGGGGTAGCCCCCCAGCGCTGTCTCCCCCGGTTGCCGTCAATGGGGTTTCAGTACTCCACTGGGGATAGGCCGCAAGACGTGACATCGCTTCGCCTACGACACCGAAAAACCACGGGATTCGCGTTTGAGAAGGGTTTCTGCTAGTGGTCGCGCGGAGTTTTCTTGGGGTTGGAGCCGAAGTGGCGGCCCCGCATCACCGATGCCCGCGAATCGTCAATGATTTGGGCCTCGTCTTTCTGGTCTTCGCTCCAGCGTCCGGACTGAATTTTGCGCGCTTCGTGCGCGCCTGACGCGGAGTTGTACCTTGATGTCTATCGAAGCGTTTTCTTCACTCGGGCTTTCGCCTGAGTCTCTTCTCGCATTGTCCAAAATTGGGTTTCAAAAGCCCACCCCGATTCAAGCCAAGGCCATTCCTCCCGCGCTGGCGGGGAAGGATGTTATCGGATGCGCGGCAACGGGCACCGGAAAGACGGCTGCTTTCATTCTGCCCCTGGTCGAGCGCATCGCGGGGAAGACAGGGGTTCGTGCCCTTGTCTTGGCGCCGACGCGTGAGTTGGCTGCACAAATCGATGAGCACGCCGCGCGCTTCGGCGCTGCGCGAGGTGTGCGCACGGCCCTTCTCATTGGGGGTGCGAGCATCGGCCCGCAAACGAAGGCACTGCAGTCGCATCCGCAGCTGCTCATCGCCACGCCGGGAAGGCTCATTGACCACCTCGAGTCGGGCAACGTGTCACTCGGTAGCTTAGAGATGCTTGTTCTGGATGAGGCTGACCGAATGCTCGACATGGGCTTCAAGCCTCAGTTGACGCGCATTTTGGGTCGCTTGCCGCGCGATCGGCAGACCATGCTGTTTTCGGCAACGATGGCCGGCGAAGTCGCCGCATTCGCAGCAAAACATTTGCGGCACCCGGTGCGTGTCGAAGTCGAACGCAGTGGCACAACCGCCGAGCGTGCTGACCAACGTGTGTACCTCGTCTCCCAAAACGAGAAGGCACCGTTGTTGCTGGCACTGTTGGCGGAAGACAAACTCAGCACGCTGGTCTTCACACGCACCAAGCACCGCACCGACCGACTGGCGCGGATGATTGAGCGGGCAGGACATCTTGTATCGCGACTGCACTCGAATCGCTCACAGACCCAGCGTCAGCAGGCGCTCGATGGGTTTCGTCGAGGACGCTTCCGCGTGCTGGTGGCCACGGACATCGCCGCGCGTGGCATCGACGTTGCGGAAATCGGTCACGTGGTGAATTTCGATTTGCCGCACGTACCCGAGGACTACGTTCACCGCATTGGACGAACCGCGCGGGCAGCCGCAAGCGGCAAAGCATCGAGCTTCAGTGCACCCGACGAAGTGGGACTTCTCCGAGACGTGGAGCGCTTCATTGGCAAGCCGGTGCCTCGCGCCGATGTGCCGCGCGCATCCGCCGTCTTTCTTGCCGAGTTGAAGGCAGCGGGCGATCGCACGGCGAGTCCCGGCCCCCGTCAGCCAGGGCACGGCGTGTCAACGCGGCCGCAGGGTCAAGCGCCGGGGCGACATGCGCGCAGCCACCCACGTCCGCCACAGCAGGCGCGCCGAGGGTAGTTTCCGAGGCGTTTAGGGGCGCACGCCGTTCACTCGCCTTGAACGACTCGACTTCTCGGGTCGATTTCATACGCGTTCGGGCGTGCGTCTAGAATCCCTTCCACTGTGATGTCGACGAATAGCGGTCGCGCTTTCATTTCCGCTGGGGCGATGTTTTTGGCGGGGTGCCTGGGGATTGCGGTGGGTCCCTCTACGGGCGAAGGCACGCCGCCAGGTTCTTCGGGTCCACCCCCTGGCCCCCAGGTTTGTGCCAATCCACCCTGTGTCTCGACACCCGCAACACCGGTCACGATTCCGTTGACGGTTCATGTTGCGGCCGGAAACGGTCCCTCGAACTTGGTGAGCAATGCCATTCCGTTTCGACCCGGTGCGCTGGCGGATGCCGCCCAAGTTCGCTTAGCGAATACCGGCGGCACCGAAATACCGCTGGGGGTTCGTATCTTGGCGCGCTGGCCTCAGGATGGGTCGATTCGGTCGTTGCTCTTGCAGTTTGAAGCGGCCAGCACGGGCGCTTACACACTTTCGACGGGCGCGCCGCGGACGACCTCAGACCGAACGCTCGTTCCGGTGACATGGGACTTGCCGATGCGGGTCGCCACGCCGAACGCTTTGTACCTGAGTCGCTCACTCATTTTCTGGGACCAAAAGCCGCTGGGGCAAACGGGATTTTCGGCTTGGGACGCGAAGCAGCTCGCAGACTACGACGCGATTGACACGGTGGGGACGGCGACGTGCGCGCGTTCGCGATGATTGGCCTCGTCGCGCACTACGAGGCGACGGGGCAGGCCACGTACTTGAGCAAGTTGCAGCAGCGGGTCGGCCAACTTCACCAGATGCAAGTCGACAATGGCCGGCGTGCCTGGGTGCACAACCTCTACGACCACGACCCCAGTGAGAGTTGCCCGACGACGGCCTACGGCAGTTCGCCCTGGATGTCGGGGCTGCTTTTGGAAGCGCTGGTTCGATACCACAAGCTCACGCAAGACACGTTGGCGCGGGATTCGATTCTGATGGCAGTCGATGACTTGCAAAGCACGGCGGTCGCGTCCAGCGGCGCGTTCGCAGGTGATTCGCTCATCTACTTGACCTGTCCCTCCGTCTATTCCGACGGCAATCCGGACCTCGATAACTTGGTGTCGCACGTGTTCGCGTATGCCTATCGACTTTCGGGCCACGCGCGGACGGACTACCGCGACCTGGGCCTTGCGCTGTTCAACACCGCCGTCGACAACGGCTACTCTGGAGCGGCCAAACAATTCGACCAGCAATTTCGTTCGAGCGGCTATTTCGTTGCCGACATCGACCCGGCTTGGGCGAGTGCGCCCTAGCGGCCTTGAGCCGTCCAGCGCCGTGATTTTTCCAGGCGGTTGGGTGCCCAAAGCGGGAACCGGAACGAAATTCGTCAGTTAACGGTGAAGCGAGACCGATGCCGCGCTATCAATAGCGGCGATGGTGGAATCTACCCCTGAAGTCATTGTCGTCGGCGCGGGCCCGGTGGGGTTGTTCACTGCGCTTCTCCTGGCGCGTCGCGGCGTAAGGGTGAGAGTGCTAGACCGCTCGCCGGGGCCGCCGGAGAACCCACGCGCCGCGGTCATTTGGCCGCGAGCAGCCGAGGCCCTTCGGGCAGAAGGGCTGTCTCCCGCCTTTCATGCCGAGTCGAGCTTTCTTCGCTCGGCCGACTTCTTTATTCGCGGACGTCAGCGAGGCCACGTGTCGCTTGGGGCACTGGATTCGCCTGAGCCGTTGCCGTGGATTGTCGAGCAGCATCGGACTGAAGCGATTCTTCGCGATGCGCTCCGAGCGAATGGTGTCGAGGTCGAGTGGGGTGTGGAAGTCCTGCGCGCCGAGTCGGGGCAGGGCAGCGCTCGCCTGAGTGCACGAACCGGTAACCAAACCCTGACGTTAGAGGCCAGCTGGATTGTTGCGGCTGATGGCGCCCGCAGCCAGCTGCGCAAGGGGTTGGGAATTCCGTTCGAAGGCGCCGAGCGGCCAGGGCTCGAGTGTCTGCAGATTAACGCGGTGCCCCATTGGCGTTACCCCACAGAGCTTGGACGGTGCCAGTTTTTTCTCGACGACCGGGTGACATTGCTTGCCGTTCCGCTTCCGACCGGGGGCTGTCGGTTTGTTTCGTTCATTCGGACGTCCGCGCCGCCCACCGAAGCTGCTTCGCTCGAGGAGATTCGGACGGCCTACGCGCACGTGGCGCACGCCCCTGAGCTTCGCCTGGTCCCCACCACACCGCCCTGGCAGAGCCGCGCTCGGTTCCATGATCGCGTTGCAGCCCGTCTTCGCCAGGAACGGGTTCTCTTGGTCGGAGACGCCGCGCATGTTTGGGCGCCGATCGGCGGGCATGGCATGAACGTGGGCTTGCTCGGTGCTCAGAATCTCGCCTGGCGCCTCGCCGCAGTCGTGCGTGACGGCGCCCGCGAGATGTTACTCGATGGGTATGAGCGTGAGCACCGAGCGCTCGCCCGAGGTGTCATTTGGCGACTGATGTTCAACCGCACCGAGTACCCCTCGCCCGGTTGGCTCTTGGGCCTCATCGACGCAGCGATGCCGTGGGCCGTGATGGACGGTCCGGTGTGGCGTCGCATTGAAGTGGGTTTGAGCCTGCTCAGTGTGCGTCATTCGGCTCCCGGCGCTTCGTGGACGTTGAGCGCGGCCAAGCCGGGCGCGCGTCTCCCCTACGGCCGACAGAAGACGCACGACCTGCTCGACCCGCGTCGCTGGACGGTGCTCTTGGTGGACCCCGATGCGCAAGCGCAGCGAATGGTTGACTCGGCACTGGGGCCGCTGCGCCGCTTCGTGGTGCCCCAGCCTGTCGAGCGCCGTGCTTGGCGCGGGGCACGGGGTTTGGTTCTGGTCCGACCGGACAGCCATGTCGATGTGGCGTTGCCCTACCACCGCGCCTCCGAAATCGCCGCGCGGCTTGCGCCGATCTACCCTTCCTGATCAAGACAACGTGGGCTGTCACGACGCGGGAGGCGAAAATGACCCAGGCAAGAGAGCCAACAGCGAAGGGCAAGCGGGTTTGCGTCGTCGGCGCTTCAGGCAAGCTGGGCCGATACATGGTGCGGCACTTGCTGGACCGCGGGTACGCGGTCATTGGCGTCTGCCGGCAAGAGAGTGTGGCCAAGCTTGATGCCTTCCGCGACCAAATGACCATCGTCGCGGGACGGACGAACGACCGCGCCGTGATTGCGAAAGCCGTCGAAGGCTGCGACGCGGTGTTGACGGTATTGGTGCCTTGGGGCGTTCAAGACTATTCCTCGGGAACGGCACAAGCAGTGCTTCAGTCTGCGAAACCCGGTGCGCGTCTCATTTTTTCGTGTGGCTGGCACATTTCAAAAGATGGGAAAGACGTCTATTCGACGACTTTCAAGGCCGTGCTCGGCTTCTTCACTTGGTTGGCGCGACTTCTGCGCTTCGCCGATGTCGACGACCAAGTCCGGGCCTGTCGCAAAATTTTCGACAGTGACACGCGCTGGACGGTCGTGCGCGGCAGTGACCTCGAGGAGGGGGAGAGCGAGGGGCTGCCTGTTTGGAGCCGCCATGTGGGCGACGCGGTGCTCAAGAGCAACAAGACGCGACGGGTCGATTTCGCAATGTTCATGGTGGAAGCCATCGAACGCGACGAGCTCATCCACGAAGCACCGGCCATCGTGGGTTGTCGCAGCGAATCCGCGCTTGCACATGCGCCCATTACGGTCGTGCCGTAGGCTTCGAAGTACCTCCGCTCCTGTGTGCTCACGAAGGGTTCTTTCTCGGCTCCGGCTAGATTAGAGTCGTAAAGCCCTTCTTCCTCGAGAGTCGAAACGCGTGAGTTCGCAGCCCTCCAATCCTTTGGCACAAGTTTCGCCCGTGTCCTTGCGGCTTCGGTTTCGCGAAAAGTCCGTGGAGGACTTCGTCGCCGCTTTTTCCCGCAACGTGGGCAAAGACGGCATGTTCGTCCTGTCGAAGAAGCCGTTGGCGAAGGGCGTTGATGTCCGGTTCGAATTCCTCCTGGCGGACCAGACCCCCGTCTTCGCCGGCGAGGGAACCGTACGCTGGTCTCGGGTCGAGGGAGACCCGCAGGGTCCTCCCGGAATGGGCATTCAGTTCAAAAAGCTTTCTGCGGAATCGCTGCCTCTCCTGACGCGGATGCGAGCGCGAGGGAAGCCAGAACCTCTCGCGACCCAGCGTGTTGTTCCCCCGACGGCGAAACTCTCTCCAACGCGGCAGAGCTGGGAGTTTCTCGTTCCGGACCCAAACTTGCCTCGGACAGGCCCCATCATCGGTATCGACCTCGGCACGAGTAACTGTTGTGTCTCGGTCATCCAGGGCGGCCGGCCTCTCGTGCTGCCCTCTCGAGACGGATACCCGACGATTCCTTCCGTGGTTGCGGTCAACCCGTTGGGAAAGATGCTCGTCGGGAGAATGGCGAAAGAGCAGCGTCTGTTGAATCCCGCCCAAACCGTCTACGGAATGAAGCGTTTGGTGGGGCGTGCCTACGAGAGCGCGACGGTTCAGGCGGTGAAGGAACACTTCCCGTACCAGGTGTGCGCCGACGAGAACGGTCTCGCCGCGGTGAAGCTGATGGACCGGGTGGTGACGCTCGAACAAATTCAGGGATTCTTGCTTCAGGAGTGCAAGAGGACCGCCGAACACCACCTGGGCGAACCTGTGCGTCGCGCGGTCGTCACGGTCCCGGCCTACTACACCGAAGTGCAGCGCCAAGCCGTCCGGCGTGCCGGTGCGCTCGCAGGGCTTCACGTCGAACGGACCATCAACGAGCCGACTGCGGCAGCGCTCGCTTATGGCCTGAACCGCGAGCTCGCGCGGAAGGTGGTTATCTACGACTTGGGTGGCGGTACTTTCGATGCGAGTGTTCTGCGCGTTCAGAACAACGCGTTCGAGGTTCTGGCCACGGGCGGCGATACCTTTTTGGGCGGCCTCGATTTCGACCAGACGCTGGTGGATTACCTCGTGGGCCAGTTTCAACTCGATGAAGAAGTGAACCTCGAAGGCGAAGACATCGCTTTGGCGCGCATCGCGGACGCCGCAGAGACGGCCAAGATTGCCCTCTCTGAGCGACTCACCACAGAAGTGCATCTCCCACAGCTCGTCATCGACAAGCAGGGCCGAAACCGCGACCTCCGCGTCACGCTGAACCGGGTCGACCTCGAACTGGCGTGTGGAAAGCTGGTCGAGCGGAGCCTCGACGTCGTCAAGAAGGTACTTGGCCAAGCCGACCTCAAACCCGCCGACGTTGACGAAGTTGTGGTCGTCGGGGGTCAGAGCCGCATGCCGCTGGTTCGCGAGCGCATTCGCGCCATGTTTGGCAAGAGTCCCCACGCCGGTGTCCATCCCGACGAGGCGATTGCGCAGGGTGCTGCCTTGCTGGCGGGCACGCTGACCTCTGACGCGCCGATTGACCTGATTGACGTTCTTCCCGTGGGCATCGGGATGGGCCTCAGCGGCGGCAAGTTTCAACTGCTGCTCAGGGCGAACACCTCTCTCCCAGCGAAAACCACGGTGTACGTCCGCAACGAAAAGAACGACGCGCCGATGATCGAGGTTTCACTCTTTCAGGGCGACGAAGATCGCGTTGCGGGAAACGACTACCTTGGTGTTGCAGAGATACGTGGCGTTCCCCCGGGAGCGAAGGGGAAGGTGCGCGTCGCGCTGACGCTGAAGCTCGACAAAGAGTGTCAGCTCAGCGTTGAGGCGCGCGATGAATTTGGAAAAGAACTCCGGACGGCCCTGAAGCTTCAACATGCCCCGGGAGAGGTCCTGGAGAAGCTTGCGCTCAAACAAAAAGAGGCAGATGCGGTCATGTCGGCGCGTGCTTCCGAGTTGAGCGGGCGGGGCGGTTCGTTCTGGGGCCTGCTCAAGCGCGCCGCGGGGAAGAATCCGGAGCCGAAATAGCGGGATGCCGCGGCAACTTGCCGCACGCTTCAGACGTCTGAGACCACGACGCCATTCCAGATTGCCCGTTTCATAGACGGCAAAACTAACGCCGTATCTTGTCTTTTGAATTGATTTCGCGCGCGGCGAAGAGATGAGTGTGGGAGAAGCGCTTCATGGCTCAAACACAAGCAGCAATCGCTCTCGGGGCATCTGGGTCGGTGGGCGCGGCGCTCATCGACGAACTGATTCGCAGCGCTTCGTTCAATCCGATCGTGACCTTGGTGCGGGGAGCGCAACCCGCTCAGGTCGCCCGCGCCCGTGAAGCTGGAGTCGAGTTGCGCGAGGTGCTCCTTCCCACGATGGACCCTGCCGGCCTGGAAACCGCAACAGTCGAAGTCATTCGTTCGCTTCAAGGCAACGCTGTGGGGTTCAGCGTCATGGGGATTGGCGCCGGCACCGCGAAGCTCACCCTCGACCAGCATCGGGCCATCGACGTGCAGTTGAATGCGGCGTTCGCGCGGGGACTCCAGGCGTCGGGTCGGGTGAAACATCTGGCGTTCATGTCCGCCGTGGGCGCAGACCCCACCGCGGCCACGACCGGTTCTGGTGCCGCAGGAATGGCGCGCTATGCCCGGGTGAAGGGTGAAGCAGAAGAGGCCGTGAAAGCGAGCGGCATTGCTGTGGTGAGCATTTTTCGCCCGGCAATGATTATCGGCTCAAGACACACGCCGTGGCTGATGGAAAAACTGCTTCCAGCGTTCGCGTTCGTTACGCCTGGAAAATACAAATCCATTACCATTCAGCAAATCGCGAAGGCGATGGTGAGTGCGGCACTGCGCACGCCGCCCAAGTCAGATGTCTACCACTACCCCGAAATGATGGCGTTGAGTCGGTGACCGAGACAGCGGGGGAGCGCTTTGCGCCTACAGCGAGCCGGTCACTCCCAGCGTGAGGGTGTTCTGGTTGCTGCGGTTGGGAACGAAGGCAACGCCGGACACCCCTGCACTCACGCGGTCGCCAAAGTAGAGCAATGCCCCGGCCGCGTCGTGCCGATACTCGAGGCGGAAGGAGACCTTCTCGTGTGGGCGGTATTCGAGCGTCACGGTCTGCGATGACACCCACGAAGGGTCCCAGAACAGAGGTGTTGCTCTCACGCCGTCGCGCGTGGGCGCATACTCATGGAAGGCGTCGATGCGAGCGCTGAGGAAGAGCGGTGGGAGCAAGGTCACGCGTGCGTAGACGGCACCTGCGACCCAGCTGCTCGTGCCGAGCGTCTCTATGGGGCGGATGAAATGCGCCACGGCGTGTGGACCGCACCGCTTCCGGAGTAAAACTCAGCCACTTTTCCCATCCGCCACGGACTGAAGCTGCTCCCAACGGGCGGTCAACTTGGCGATGTCGGTGTTGGCGGCCGCTAGCTCCAGAGCCAGCTTCGCGCTTTCCGCCGAGTTTGTGTACGCCTGGGGCGAGTACATTTGTGACTCGATGTCAGCACGTCGTTTTTCGGCCCGCTCAATCTCATCGGGCAAGCCATCGAGTTCCCGCTGTTCTTTCTGCGAGAGTTTTTTCGCAGGCGCTGGAGTTGTTTTTGCTGCGGCCGGCGGGGCGGGTCGCCCTGGCGAAGTCTGCACGGGCGCGCGCGCATTCTGCGCCGAAAGTCGTCGCCAGGTGTCGTAGCCACCTTCGTAGCGAACGACCCGGCCGTCGCCTTCGAACACCAGGAGACTCGTCGCCACTTTGTCGAGAAACGCGCGGTCATGCGTCACAAGCAGGACTGAACCGGGAAACTCCACCAACAGTCGCTCCAGCACCGTCAAGGTCACCAAATCAAGGTCGTTTGTTGGCTCGTCCAAGACGAGCACGTTGGCACCTTCGAGAAACAGCTTGGCCAAAAGCAGGCGGTTGCGTTCGCCGCCCGAAAGCGCCGACACGCGCTGACGCTGCATGGGCACCGGAAACAAGAGGTCGTCGAGGTACTCCGCGAGTCGAACCTTCTTGTCGCCGAGCGTCACCCAGTCGCTGCCGTCTGGGCCCAGAGCGCTTTCGTAGACGGTCAGGTCCGGGTCGAGCGCCTCGCGGTGCTGGTCAAACCACGCCACCTTCGTGCGGGCGCCAACGACGACGCTGCCGGCATCGGGCTCAAGCTGCCCGAGCAGCACACGCAAAAGCGTGGTCTTGCCGGCGCCATTTTTGCCCATGAAGCAGACGCGCTCACCGGGCTGCAAAATGAAGCTGACGTCGCTGAAAACCTTGGCGTCGCCAAATGACTTGCTGACGTGTTTCGCTTCGATGACGGTCTGCGACAGGCGGGGCGCTTTGGCGATTTGAAGGTCGGGCACTTTCGGCCGAACGAAGCCGCGCTCGGACAAGAGTTTTCGCGCACGTTCGATGCGCGCTTTGGATTTGGTGCGGCGCGCCTGCGGCCCTCGGCGAAGCCAGGCGACTTCTTGCGCGATCCAGCGCTCGCGTTTGTGTTGCGCAATGCCCTGTTCCTCTTCGAGGCTCAGCTTCTGCTCGAGCCAAGCTTCGTAGTTACCCGGGTAGCTGGTCAGGCCACCGGGTTGCTGGGGCGAGTAGGGCGGGGTGACTTCGACGATGCGGTCGACCAGTCCGTCCAAGAAGTAGCGGTCGTGCGTGACGAGAAGCAGCGCCCCCTCGCGCGCGTCGAGTTCGTCCTCCAGCCATTCCACCGTCTGCGCATCAAGATGGTTGGTGGGCTCGTCCAGCATCAGCAAGTCGGGACGCGCCAAAAGTGCTTTCGCAATCGCGACCCGCTTCCGCAGGCCGCCCGACAGCTCGGCGACGGGCTTTTCCCATTCATTCACACCGAGCCGGTCGAGCAGATTCTTGGCCTCGTGGCCGGTATCCCAACCTCCCAGCCGTTCTACCTCGTCAGAGAGTGCGCTCAGCCGCTTGAGCTCTTCGTCGGTGCCCGTCATTCGCTCGGCCAGCGCGCCGTGTGCCGTCAATGCTGCGCGCAATGCCGACTGGGCGACTTCGAGCTCGCTTTGAACGGTCGCTTCGGCAGGGAACTCGGGTTCCTGCGGCAAAAAAGTCACGCGTGCGCCGCGCTGCAATTGAAGCACGCCAGAGTCGGGTTTCACCTCGCCCGCCAGCACCTTCATCAATGTGGACTTGCCGCTGCCGTTGACGCCGACAAGCCCAACGCGCTCGCCCGCCTCGATGACGAGCTCCACGCCCGCGAAAAGCGTGCGGCTGCCGAAAGCCAAGGAGATGTCAAAAGCGCGAAGCAGCGTCATGTCGCGGCGTGGCGTAGCACTTCAAGCGGGCGTGTTGTGCGAAAGACCATCGCGTGCTGCGTTCTATCGCTTGGGAACGATGACTTCCCCGCGCGCGAGCATCTCAACCAGGGTGGCGATTTTCTTGGCGCGGCCGGCGGCGGTTTTCGGTTGGTTCACACGAAAGGTGAGCGCAAACAGATTCATTCGGTTCAGCGAGGCGAACGTCGTCTTTGCTTTGGGGTTGGCTTCGATGGCTTTGCGCAGGTCTAGGGGAACGCTGGCCGGTGAGGCTGAGCGAATCGGCGCGTACGCCGCATCCCAACGGCCATCGGCTTTGGCAGCGTCGACGTGGCGCTGGCCGTGTGCGGTCATGCGACCCTCGGCGGTAAGCCGCGCGACGTGGTCGCGGTTCACTTGGCTCCACATGCTCTTCGCTTTTCGTGGCGTGTAGCGCTGCAGGAACGAACGTTCGTCGAAAGCTTTGCGCAGCCCGTCAATCCACCCCCAACAGAGCGCCACGTCTACCGCCTCAGTATAGGTCACCGTGGGCAGCCCGGAGTCTTTCTTGTGAATCTTGAGCCACAGTTCGGTCTCGTGCTGGTGGTTCTTCGAAAGCCATGCCTCGAATGCGGCGGCGCTCTTGAATGAACGAATGCTTTTGGGATTTGGCGTCATGAGGCGTTGAGCCTTATGGCACGGCTCACTGAGAAAACGTATGCAAAATACGACACTAGACAGTTCCGGAACTATGCAGTACCGTATATCGAGTCGACCAGAAGTGTCGTGGTCCCGATTGAAGAGGCCTCAAATGTTCCATGCGTTGTCGGAAGTTCGTTGGTCCGGTGTCGTGTTCGCCTTCGTGCCGTATTTCGTGCTGGGCGGGCTGTGGTTCACTGTTTTCTTTCCGAACGCGTATCGGCGGTCTTTGGGTAGGGAGACTGAACCTCAGGAGAAACCCCGGCCTATTTTTGTTATTGGGCCCGCGATTTGCAGCCTGGTTGTCACCATCACCACGGCGGTGTTGCTGAAGGCGCTGCGCATTGAGTCTTACGCTGATGGTCTTCAATTCGGGGTTTGGGTGGGCCTGGGCTACCTCGTGGCAAACACAGTGAACATCGCCATCAACCCCAACATTCCTCGGCCGCTGTTCTACGGGCTCATTAGCGGCGGTTTCCACATGGTGGGCATCTTGATGGTGACAGCAGTTCTTGTGGCGATGCGGTAGTGGAAGGGCATGAAAAAAGCTGCCCCACGACTGGGTCGCAAGCGAGACCCTACACGCGACGCGGCCATTCTTGATGCTGCACTCAACGTGCTCGCCGAAGTGGGCTACTCGGGCATGACGATGGACATGGTGGCCGATCACGCCAAAGCCGGCAAGGCGACCTTGTACCGTCGTTGGCCCTCGAAAGCTGAGTTGGTCACCGAGGCCGTGATGCGGCTCAAGTCGAAGGCCGTCAACCTCCTTCGCTTGCCCGATACGGGAAGCCTCCGGGGAGACCTGCTTGCTTTGTACAAGCCGCAGTCAGTGGAAGACGGCGCGCGAACGCTTCAGGTGATGGCTGGATTGGTGTCGATGATCGCTCACGACAAGAAGTTCGCGCACGCGGTTGCCGATACCATGATGACGCCTTGGGTCGACGCGCACCGGGCGCTCATGCGGCGTGCGATGGATCGCGAAGAGATTCCAGCCGACGCGAACGTTGAAATTCTTTCGCAAGTAGCAGCCTCGATTGCGGGCTTTCGCACGCTCATTGAATGCAAGCCGTTCACGCGACAGTTCTTGGTGTCGTTAATTGACGTTGTGGTCCTTCCTGCCCTGGGCGTGAAGCGCCAAGGCCGGAGTTAGGCCACCACGCCGCGCAGATGGACAACAGGAATCGTGCAGGCGAAACTCGTTCAGGAGTAACCCATGAAAGAAATCGAGACCGAGATTCGAATCAACGCCAGCCCCGCGAAGGTTTGGCAGGTTTTCATGGCGAATCACGACTGGTCCGCGTGGAATCCTTTCATCGTGAAGTCAGAAGGGCGCATGGACGTCGGGCAGCGCGTCACCAACACAATGGTGATGACAGGCCGCAAGCCCATGACCTTTCGGCCGACCATTCTCAAAGCAGACCCAGAGAAAGAGCTGCGTTGGCTCGGTCGCCTGCTCATTCCCGGCATTTTCGACGGTGAGCACTACTTTCAGCTCGAGGCGAGCGGCGGCGGGACACGCTTTGTGCAGGGCGAAAAGTTCAGCGGCCTTCTGAGCGGCATGCTGAACCTCGACGAAGTGCGCGCCAGCTTCAGTGCACTCAACGAAGCACTCAAGAAGCGCGTCGAGTCCTAGGACAACTTTGCGTGCTTCAGTGCGGATTCCGTACGGCAGCCAACGATGGCCGGCGCCTGGTGGACAAGTTCTTCGCGCTCGATTGCGTCGACCATAAACAACGCGAAGTCGATGCGTCGCGTGAGGTTGCTCTTGAGCAAGGCGTCGCCGACATGTCGGCTCCATTCGGGTAGGCCCTGGCTTTCACCTTCTTCAAGGTTGCTGCCGCGCACGACAGTCCACTGCGTGCCGCTTTCGAAGATTTTCCGGCAAGCCCGAACCTGGTCGGAGACGTCCGCCAAGCGCACGAGTCGAGCGAGCACAGAGAAGAAGGCTAGGAAAGCCTTGAACCCCGCCGAATAGACATCTTTGCCGTCTTTCGTGATGTGCCAACCGCACGAGAAAATGAGACGAGCGCCCGGTTTCGCGAAATCGAGCACCGACTGAGCAGTCCCCGACGCGTAGTCGTGGACGCCCCAAGGCACGAGAACCGTGAGTACCGCGTCGCAGCCCTCGACCGCTTTCGCAATGACCGCTCGGTCATTCGTGCGACCCGGTATGACGGTCATCCGATTCCGGAAAGCGTCGAGCTTCCCCACGCTTTCTGGTCGGCAAACACCAATGACTTAGTACCCACGATCCAGAAGGTGCTGCACCATGTAGCGCCCGAGCTTGCCGGAGGCGCCAACGACACACACACGCTTGCCTTCGTTCTTGCCCTTCACCTGCGCACCTCCACGACAACGCCTGTTCCCGAGGCGTCTCGAAAACACCGAGCGCCTCGGGAAGCGTGCCAATCGCTATGACTTGTGGATGATGACGGAATCGATGACGTGAATCACCCCGTTGCTTGCGGCAACGTCGGTTTTCACAACGTTAGCGCCGTCCACCGTCACTTTGCCGCTCTTGAGGCCCAACACAAACTCTTTCCCCGAGACGGTCTTGACCTTGGTGCCATCTTTCATTTTCAGGACTTCGGCCGCTGTCACCTTGGCCGGAACCACGTGGTAGGTGAGTACTGCTTTCAGCTTCTCTTTGTCCTTGGCCAACGCCGCCAAGTCCGCAGCGGGAATTTTCGCGAAAGCGGCGTCGGTAGGAGCGAAGACGGTAAACGGCCCCGCGCCCTTTAGAGCGGAGACGAGCCCTGCATCTGTCAGGAGCTTGGCGAGCGTATTGAACTCACCAGCAGCCACGGCAGTATCCACGACATCTTTGGGCTCAGCAGCGATTGCGGCGGTGGAAAGGCTCAGCAAGGCAGCAGCGAACAACGTCTTCATGAGAAATCTCCTCGAGGGTTAGACCGGGTTGTGGCGCAAGCTAACGGCGAGGCCACGCCAGCGCTTGTGAATTCGCTGCAACGTCTGGGCGACTCTGTCGCAGAGCGCGCTTGACGTTGTTGCGTTCGAGATGCAGGGTCGCGCGCAAATGAAACTCACGCTCGGAGTCATCGTCGGCAGCACCCGCGAAGGCAGAATGGGGGAGCGGGTGGCGCGTTGGGTGCAACGCGCGGCAGAGACGACTGAACGTTGGAACGTACAGTGGATTGACCTCGCCGAATGGGCCTTCCCCAACTATCGCCATCCCAGCCCGACGAAAGTGGCCGAACAGAGCTATTCCGACCCGCGCGAGCGCGCATGGGTGGAGTTGGTTCGGGGCATGGATGGCTTCATTGTCGTGGCTCCCGAATACAATCACGGCTACCCCGCAGCCCTGAAGAACGCCCTGGACTACGCTTATGCTGGATGGAATCGGAAGCCCGTCGCGTTCGTCAGCTATGGCGGCTCGTCCGGAGGCGTACGGGCTGTTCAACAGTTGCGCCAGGTTGCTGTCGAGCTGCAGATGGCGCCCGTGCGCGATGAGGTGAACATCCCGTTCGTTGGGCGTGCGCTCGACGAACACGGTGAACCCAAAGAAGAATTCCATCGCAAGCGACTCGATGCGTTGCTCAGCGACATCGCTTGGTGGGCAGAAACGCTAAAGACGGGGCGAAGCAGGCTTTAGCGTTCGAGGGAGCCATGAAGTCGGGTGCCGCTGGCGGATGAGATGGCTTGCGCAAACTAGTCCACTACGCCGCGTGAGAGGAGCTCCATGAGAAGTTCGCGATGGAGACTCTCAACAGCGTTTTCTGGCTCCTGACGAAACAGTGTTCCCAATTCTTTCCAGCGTTGTGGAGAAAGCACGCTCGCAACATTGGAATTGAAGACGTTCTGGGTCAGCGCGTACTGGTCGGTGCCATCGACTCTTGTTGCAAGGCCGTATGTGACCCACCGTTCGACCTGGTCGCGTTCGGAGTCGTCGCGCGGCGCGAACGATGGCGCAAGGAGCATTCGCCCAAAGAGCTTGTGATCCAGGAACGCGAGAACGTTCGACAACCGAAGCTCGCTAAATGGGCTGGCCGCAAGACCCGCGGCAAAGTGCGCACTGGTGACGGCGCTTGGCCGCTGGCCCGTGCCGTAAGCCCCGAGCAGTGCCGCCCGGGCGAGTGAATTCACGTGCGCGGGCGTGATGCTGTTGAACGCAATGTCGGCGACGGCGTCGGGTGCAAAGACGACACCGAAACGGTCGGCGTAGCTCTGGAACATCGCACGCACGTCTTCTGGCCGAGGTCCTGGAAGGGCAAGGCTCTCGAGGCCCAACCGCTCGGTGAGCTGCTCGGAAAAGGCATCTTCGTGCAGCGTGAGGGCCAATCGCACGTTGGGGAGTGACGCCAGCTCCCGAAGAAAGCCAATCGCACGCTCGACGTCTTTGTATTCGCTCAGCTGAACGGCGTCGTCGACCACCACGCAACAGCCCCAGCCGAGCAATGATGCACGGGTGGCGCCGGTTGACGATGCGGCTTGGTCGATGAGCCCGAGTACATGACGCTCAAGCCCATCGACGTCGTGCGGGTTTGGGCCTTCGTCTGCTTTCGCCCAGACGATGGGCATGCTGCCTTGGAGGGTGCCGGCGAGTGCATAAGCGAAAGAGGACTTGCCACCCCCGTACGGGGCTCGAATCGCCAGACGCCGAAGGCTTTGCGCCTGGTTCAGGGTGTCGCCAAACCAAGGCACGACGGAAGCGAAGCGCTCAAACCCTCCCGTGCCACGCGTTAGATGGGCGTAGAGCTCGCGCGGCTCGGCATCGACTTGCTGCGGCGCACGGAGCGGCTGGTCTTTGAGGTCCTGATAAGGACCCAACGCACGGGGCACGAGGCGAGGAAATGATGAGCCGGACAAAGCCAGGAATTATCGGCCCGATGGGTGCCACGTTGCGTGTTGCCCACACCCGTGAAAGGGAGCGACCGGACCATGCACGAAACTCCTTCTCCTTCCACTGGGTTGCCTTCGCGCTGGGCGCTTGGCGTTGCAGCCATCACAGCAGCCGCGGTGGTGCTGATGCTTGCGCCGCCCGTCTTGCGTGCTCAGGCGCTTTTGGGGCTCTACCTCAATGAGCGCAGCGTTTGGATCCTCGCGCTGAGCCTGCTCACAACGGTCTTGCTGTATCGCTCGGCAGGGCGGGGCCTCGTCTGGTGGCTCAGTCTCATTGTCGCGGTGGGTTCTGCGGCGGTCTTTCTGCGTCCGCCTTTGCAGGCGTTCTCCATCGCGAAGCGCGAGGGGCTGACGCTGTCATGGTCGCGCTTTGTTCACAGTCGGGTTGACGAGGGCCCGGTGGCGCCTGCCCCTGTGTCGCATGTCTTCGCAACGGTCGACGGCCGTGAACTTTCGCTCGACGTTTATGGGCCTGGCGGCAAAGCCGCCTCGCGCGCCATTGTTGTCCTGCACGGGGGAGGGTGGTCGGCGGGCGATAAAGGGGAGCTCCCATTCACCAGTGCATACCTGGCGCAGCAGGGGCTCGTCGTTGTCGATGCACAATATCGCTTGGACCCAGCACCCAACTGGCGCATTGCCGTAGGCGACGTGAAGTGTGCAGTGGCTTGGGTGCGCGCAAACGCGGTGAAATTGGGAGTCGACCCAAACCGCATCACCCTGCTGGGTCGCTCGGCGGGCGGGCACCTTGCGCTGGTCGCCGCATACGCCGCAGAAGAAGGGAGCCTTCCCTCGAGCTGCGGCACGGGCGATGCGCGTGTGGACTCGGTCGTTGCGCTTTATGCACCCATCGACCTTGTCTGGGGACACGCGAACCCAAGTCACCCAGGCGTCTACGACGGCACTGCCCGTCTGGAGCGTTTCCTCGGTGGCTCGCCCCAGACGGTCCCGGATTCGTACGCGCAGGCCTCACCCCTGACACATGTGAAGCCCGGTGTGCCCGCAACGCTGCTGATCCACGGCGGCACGGATGCTTTCGTGAGCGCTCGCCATGTGGCGTTTCTCACGCCGAAACTCGACGCCGCCGGCGTGCGCTATCGGGTTGTGAAAATTCCCTACGCCGAGCACGGCTTCGACAACATCTTTGGCGGCTGGAGCGGACAGCTTGCCGAGGGTGCGGTGCTCAAGTTTCTGAGCGCGACAGTGCCTAGCGGTAGGTGACTCTTGAACTGGTTGAGGCGCTTGGCTGTCACGCGATGCGACGACCCAAGATGATTCGGAGGAGCACCGAAATGACCGCCAGAACGAGCAGCAGGTGGATGAGCCCACCCAGCGTGACGTTAAGGGCGAATCCGAGGATCCACATCACGACGAAGAGTACGGCGACGAACCACAGTGCGTTCAGCATTCGCTCTTCCTTTCATGAACGGGGCCCTATTGCTCCGCTCTCTGACCTGCGAGCTCGGAATGCCGCTGCACGATGTGTGCCAATGGAGGGGCCAAGCGGCGCCACGGGCCCCGTCGTAAAACATCGCGCACCTTTTTTCGCGTCGAGTGGGGTGCCCGCTAGCGGATGCACCTGGCATGACGGTTGCTTTTCTTTGCGGAGGATGCACGAGATCGAACCCATGCAACCGCTACGCATCGTTGGCCTTTTCGGCGCATTCTTTGCGCTGCTACACGGGGCTCTGGTCGAGCGAAGAGGCGAGAGCCCTGGGACCCGCTCGCTTTAGCGCGGGCGCAACGACGCGAATGTCCCTTCTCTTCGCTGGCATCCTGCTTCTGGTTGAATCCGCGAGCGCCGAGCCGGGCGAGCGGGGTCGCGCCTGGGTCACGGCCCGTAAGGCCACCGTCCGTGCAGCTCCTTCGACTTCCGCCCGCGTCCTCGCAATCCTGGAGCGGGGAGACTCCGTGGAACTGGAGGGTTGTGTTCCGTCCTGTGACGCGCGAGACGGATGGGCCTTCGTGATTCCGGTCGGCGCGATTCGCCTGTCACTCCTCGCGCTGGATGCCCCTGATGGAATGGCCGAGGAGCCCTTTCGGCACGGCCGCGTCAAAAGCCCGGGCGCTCCCATCTTCACAGGTCCGGACGAAGAAACCCAAACTTTGGGAACGCGACCCACCGGGCACGTCCTTGCCTTTCGAGCACGGCGGCCAGGGACGGGTTCTGAGGAATGGCTCGAGCTCGTCGCCGGTGGATACGTGCAGGCTTCCTCCGTCGAGCTCCTCGAGCCTTCTGACTTCTTCGGCGAGCTCCTGCCTGAGCTTCCGCTCGCGTTCTTCATCAGAGGTGTGTCCTTGAAGGGAGCGCTCACGACGACCGCCGTGACTCGCTTCTCACGCGCACCCATTCGCGAGATTTCGCCGGCCGGTGTTCTTTTGGATGAGGGGCTAGCGCCGCGGCGGGCCGTCCGTGTTGCGACCCTTCGGGAACGGCCCGTCGAGATTCCTCCCGACGCTCGCTGGGTCCACGTGAGCCTCAGCGAGCAGGTGCTCGTGGCATACGAGGGGGATAACCCCGTCTTCGCGACGCTCGTCTCGACCGGCAAGGGCGGCTTTGAAACGAGCGTGGGAGTGTTTCGGGTGTGGTTGAAGGTCCGCCACATCCGGATGCACGGCACACGGGAGCCGTACGAAGTGGACGAGGTTCCATTCGTCATGTTCTTCCACAATGATGAGGCGCTTCACGGCGCCTTCTGGCACGCACGCTTTGGAACCCGCCTGTCGCATGGCTGCATCAATTTGTCGGTCGAAGATGCGCGATGGCTGTTCGACTGGGCTTCTCCTGCCCTTCCGGAGCGTTGGCATTCCATCCTTCCCCTCGAAGCACAGCTCGACACGCTCTGGGTCGTGGTGGCGGCCGACTGAGCCTCGGCTCTATGCTTGGCGCATGCGAGCCGTATTTTTCTGCCTGGTCCTTTTGTTCGGGGGTATCGCTCGGGCGGAGGCGGTGACCTGCTCTCCAATCGACGAGACGCTTCGCCGCGCCGTCCAATCACAGCGCGCAGGACTCTCCGAACGTGTTCTCCAGCTCGCGATGAACGCCTACGGTCGCGCCGTGTGTCAGGGCGCCGCCCGGCGTCCCGTGCTCGGTGTCATCGATTACACGCTGCCTTCGGAGCGTCCGCGGCTTTGGGTGTTCGATCTCGAGAACGGCCGACGCCTCTTTCACGAGCGCGTCGCGCACGGAAAGAACTCCGGAGCGCGCTGGGCGCGGCAGTTTTCGAACCGCGCTGACAGCCTGATGACGAGCTTGGGCGTCTTCATCACCGGCGGCGCCTACCAGGGGCGACACGGCGCCTCGCTTCGGTTGGACGGGCTCGATCCGGGCATCAACGACCGCGCTCGCAGCCGGGCAATCGTCATCCATGGCGCCCGCTACGTCGACGATGCGTTCGTGCAGGCCCATGGACGGGTCGGGCGGAGCTGGGGATGCCCGGCCGTACCCGACGAGAAGGCGGACGCCATCATTGCCGCGCTCCGTGAGGGTGCGGTGCTCTTCTCCTGGCACTCGAGTCTCCCCTAGCGGTCGCGTCCGAGTGCAGGGTCCCAATCTTCTGCTGCGGTGTGACCCGTCCTTCTCCGGTCGCGCCATCGACGCTAAGGCAGTTGCTTCGCGACTCTGACGCTTGAAACTGGGATTGAGTCTTTCGTGGCCGCTGCAGCAGTAGCCTTCGCGGACCCCTGCTTCTTCACTTTGTACTTCCCCTGGCCGGAAGCAGCCGGTGCAGAGGCATCGACGTATTCTTTGAGGGCGATCTCGATGTCGTCGGATTTCCGGAGCGTGACTTCATACGGCTCGGCGGCCAGTGCGGTTCCGGTGAGCCATAAGCATCCAATCAGAATTGCCTTCATGAGCATTCCCCCCAAGCAGCGAATACCTACACTATCGCACATAGGAGTACATTTGAATACAAGAGCCCAAATCTGATGCGTAAAGCGATTTAAATCAATATTTTATATCTCACCTCCCGCAAGGCTATTTCTCTGCCCGAGACGGATCGGCGGTGGCCGACGCGCTTTTTCCAAACCCCAACCAGGCCATCGCCATCACGAGGCCGACGACGAATCCTGCCCATTGGAACATCGCCCGTGACGCAGGAGGCAACGCGGTGCCAACCAGCCCCGAAGTCCAGGTTCCGACGGTGAGGAGAAGACACAGCGTCCACCCCAACTTCGTGGTTCTTGGAATGGCGAGACCGAAGAGCCCCAGCGCAACGCTGGAGAAGGTGAATTTCAGGGAACTGACGACTGCTTGCGCCGAAATCTCAGCCGGAGAGGGAAGAAGGCCGAGCTCAATGTGGTCGAGCATGACGACAATGTGATGGTTCTCGATAGCGTCCAAAACCGTTGTGAGGAGAACGAACCCCAGGCCCAGGCGAGCCATGGGGTGTGCGCCAAGGTATTCGGTGAGTGCAGCAAAAAACGCGGTGTACACAGCAAGAAACACGAGGTCGATGGCGAACAGCCAGCGCACGGCATGCGGATTGCCCAAGAGCTGTTCGGCATACTGCGCAGGCTTTGCGAAATGTTCGTGGAGTTCCTGCGTGACGCCCGTCACCAGCGAAAACACGACCATCACGAGCAAGAGCGCCAGCGAAACTCCTGCCAGGATGAGTGGCAAAGTGCGGCGGGAGTCCGTTCGAGTCATGGCGGCACCGTCCGGCGCATCACGATAGGAGCCTGTGCTTCACGGGCATCGATTCTGCCACGGCAACCTCCACCCAGCGCGGTTTGTGTACGGATACGGGTATCCAGGCCGCGATTGCGGCTCGCGAAAGAACTGTCGCAGGGTATGTTCGTCGGCCCTGAGGAGACATCACATGAGCAACGTATTGATTACCGGCGCGACGGGTGGATTCGGAAAACTGACTGTCGAAGAGTTGATCAAGGCAGGCCACAAGGTTGTCGGAACGGCACGCGACGCGGGTGGACGCAACCGCGCAGCGGCAGACAGTCTCAAGGCGCTGGGCGCCCACGTCGTGGAGATGGACGTCACCCAAGATGCCTCCGTCGAGACGGGTGTCACCGCGGCGCTCTCTCGGCTGGGCAACGTGGACGTGGTCATCAACAACGCGGGTGTCGGCGTGTTGGGGTTCCAGGAATCGTTCACGGCGGATGACTGGCGCCAGATTTTCGAGGTCAACGTCTTCGGCGTGCAGCGTGTGTCGCGGATGATTCTGCCGCACTTCAAGGAGCGCAAGCAGGGCCTGTTCATCAACATCTCGAGCCTTTTGGGTCGGATGGTGGTGCCGTTCTATGGCCCCTACAGCGCGTCGAAGTTTGCGTTGGAGGGGACAACTACCGCATCGAGCTGAGCCAGCTGGGTATCGAGACTTGCGTGGTGGAGCCCGGTGGCTACCCCACGACGTTCGTGGGCAATCTCGTGACGCCATCGGATGGAACCCGTGCCGCCAGCTATGGGCCGATGAAGGACATGCCCGCGGCTTTCTTGAAGGGCTTCGAGCAGGCGATGGCGGGTAACCCGGCACAGAACCCCAGAGACGTGGCGACCGCCATCGTCGGCCTGGTCGGCAAGCCGCGCGGCACGCGGCCGTTCCGCACTGCCGTCGACAAAATGGGAATGGCCGACGCACTGGGGGCGTACAACGCCCAAATCGAACAGGTCATGAAGGGCGTCTTCGCGGCCTTTCAGATTGACCACCTGCTGACATTGAAGCAGTAAGCGCTCTCGTCGTCTTTGGGCAAGGCTTCCGGGACTCATCCGCGCACTCGCTCTTGGACGACGACCCGAGGGTATCCCTCTGAAGATGCGATTCGTGAAGCAGAGCCTCATTCAAGCGAGTGCGGAAACCGTATTCGCCTTCCATGAGGCGAAGGATGCGTTCGAGCGCCTTCAACCGCCGTGGCAGAAGACGGAGATTGTGACGCCGCCGTCTTCGTTGGCCATCGGCACGCGCGTGGTGCTCCGCACTCGGATAGGTCCCCTCTGGCAGACCATCGAGGCCGAACATGTTGCCTACGAAGCGGGGCGAATGTTCGCGGACAAGATGATCCGGGGGCCTTTCGCCAGTTGGCTGCACAAGCACATCGTCACGCCGCGCGGGCCGCGGGAGTCCACCCTGACCGACGACATCGAGTACGCGCTTCCGCTTGGGGCGCTGGGTCGGCTCTTTGGGGGTGCCTTCGCAAGGCGCCAGCTTGAACGGCTCTTCGCTTACCGGCACGAGGTGACGCGGCGCGCGTGTGAAGGGCGCTGACTCGCGAGGACGATCCGAAACGTCGGTCCCCGGCCGTCCGACCCGTCATGATAGGACCCTAGTCAAAGGGGAACCCCGTGATGAATCTCAGAAGCAGGAAGGCCCGCATCGTGGTGGCATTCGCCGTCGCAAGCGTGTCCATCGGCTGTGCATCGACAGGCGCCAGCCACGCCGCGACGACGTTCAACGCATCCGAGCAGGTTCAACCCGCCACGGCGGTGCTTCGGCGCTACGAGGCCGCGCTCAATCAAGGCAACGTCGAGGCGGTTGTCTCGCTCTACGCCCCCGACGCGGTGTTCATGGCGCAGCACCGAGGCCCGGCGGTCGGTCAGGAACAAATTGAGAAGGCCTACGGTGAGATTTTCGGGATGATTCGTCTCAATATTCGCTTTGAAATCGACGAGGTCGTCGTGGTGTCGCCGACGGTCGCTTACGCTCGAACCCGCAGCATGGGCACCACAACGATTGTGGCCAACGGCGCCAAGGTGTCCGAGGGCAATCAAGAGCTGTTTGTGCTTGTTCGCCCCGAGAACGGCGGCGAGTGGAAAATCGGCCGCTACATTTTCTCGACGACCCAGCCGGCAAGATGACGCCGTGAAAGCGTGGAGACTGTATCAACCTGGGGGTCCTGACGCGTTTGTCCTCGAGGAGATTGCGAGGCCCACGCCAGCGGCGGGCGAAGTGCTCATCGCGGTGCGCGCTTTCGGTCTAAACCGCTCCGAGTGGTTCACACGCATCGGCGAATCACCCACGGTGAAACTGCCGCGCGTGCTGGGCATCGAATGCGTGGGGACCGTCGTCCACGACTCACGTGGTGAGCTCGCTGTTGGACAGCGCGTCGCCGCGATGATGGGCGGCATGGGACGCCAGTTCGATGGCTCCTACGCCGAGTACACCAGCGTTCCGTCATCAAGCGTCTTCCCGCTCAAGACGGACCTGCCTTGGGAAGTGCTTGGCGCACTGCCCGAGATGCTGCAGACCTGCCACGGGTCGCTTCACACGGGCCTCGAGGTGCAGGCTGGCGAGACGCTTTTGATTCGCGGCGGCACGTCTTCGATTGGCCTCGCGACAATGGCCATGGCGAAACGTGCCGGGCTGAAAGTCATCTCGACCTCCCGAGGTGAGAACAAGGTGAGCGTGCTCAAAGCTGCGGGAGCCGACGAAGTCGTCATCGACGCGGGCGCTGTTGCAGAGCGCGTCCGCGCGTTGCATCCACAAGGGGTCGACCGAGTTCTCGAGTTGATTGGGACGACGACTTTGCTCGACTCACTCCAGTGTGCGCGTCCGGGCGGGGTGGTGTGCATGACGGGCATTCTCGGCGGGCAGTGGGAGCTGCGGTCCTTCCAACCCATGGGCGACATTCCGACCGCTGTGCGCTTGACGTCGTACGCGGGCGGCGCCGGCGACATCTCCCTCGAGCAGCTACAGCAATACGTCTCCATGGTGGAAAGCGGGCAGCTCGACATCCCGCGCGGACCCACGTGGCGCTTCGACCAGCTTCGTGCAGCGCATCAAGCCATGGATGAGAATCGAGCGAACGGCAAGATGGTCGTTGTGCTTTAACAGGCGCTCGCGAGACGCCGGTGACAGCCCCATACGAAAGAGAGGACAGAGCTCCATGAGCAAGAAAAGCCAGGTCGTTCGATACGAAGGTGAGGCGGGGACAGTCACGTGGCACGGTGGTTTGTGTATTCACGTCGGTGAATGCGGTCGGGCGAAGGGAGAGCTTTTCGTTTCCGGTCGTCAGCCGTGGTGTCAGCCCGATATGGCCGCTGGGCAGTCAGAGCTCGTCGAAGTTCTGAAGCGCTGCCCCTCCGGTGCGCTCGCCTACGAAAAAGATGGGGTGGTGGCGAAAGAAACGCCCCCGGCCCACAATCAAATCGCTGTCGCCAACAACGGCCCGCTCTATGCGTCGGGTCAGCTTGAAATTGACGGCGCCAAGGACGACATGCCGAGCGTTCGCTATCGCGCCGCGCTCTGCCGTTGCGGAGAATCGAAGAACAAGCCGTTTTGTGACAACAGCCACGAAGCGGCTGGCTTCATCGACCACGGCGCGGTTGGTGACGCTGGAACGAAACTCTCGTCGGAGGGCGGACCCCTTCAAATCAAACGTGCGCCCAACGGCCCTTTGCTTTTGCAGGGAAATCTTCGTTTGGTCGCTGGCACTGGTCGCGTGGCATGGACGGGCACAAAGGCGGCGCTCTGTCGATGCGGCAAGTCCGCGAACAAGCCCTTCTGCGACGGCACCCACAAGCCCGCCGGTTTCGAGGCGGAGTAGCCATGGCCCAGGGTTCTTGTGAGCACATCCAGGGTATCGGCGAGGTCACGTTGAACGACGCCAAGGTCTGCGTGGAGTGCGTGAAGATCGGCAGTCGCTGGGTCCACCTGAGGACGTGTCAGGCGTGTGGGCGCACCCACTGCTGCGATTCTTCACCCAACAAACACGCTACGGCACATTGGCACAGCGCTGGGCATCCGGTGATGGCGTCGGCCGAGCCGGGCGAGCGCTGGATGTGGTGTTATCCGCACGAGCAGATTGCCAAGTACGAGTGAGTCGGGCAGGTGGAACACCACGAGCGCAGCGTTTGGCTTCTACCGCTTAGCGTTCTCACGGCCGCGCTGGCGTTTCGCTCACGTGTTAGGGGCCACCTCCCAGGAGGAAATCCATGCCGACAAATGACTCGATTCTCCGCTATGACGCTGCGCTGCCGGCTTCGCAGGCAGACATTGCGCGCTTTCTGCGCGCCGAAATCGAGGTCGCTTTACCAAAAGCACTTTCACGCGTCTGGCATGGACACCCTGTTTGGTTTGACGGCGAGAATCCCATCGTCGGCTACGACGCGCGCAAGTCCAGTGTGAACATCTTGTTCTGGAACGGACAGGCGCTGGGCGAGCCAGGGCTCGCGGCGGTCGGTAAGTATCGGGCGGCTGGGAAGCAGTTCGAGCACGCTTCTGAAATCGACCGCGCAGAACTCCGGCGCTGTCTTAAGAAAGCGCGTACAAACTTCTTCGATGGTGTGACTTACTTTAGAAAACTGCGCGAAGCCGCGAAGCGACGAAAGGCGGCCGCCGCTGTTCCGAGTCGCGGCAAATCCAACCCTGGAAAACGTGCGACGAAGGCCTCCGCAAAGTCGCGACGCTCTCGTGCCTGAAAAGCCCTGGATCGTGCCGATGGCAGGATGCGGTCGGCGTGAAGATGTAAATTCAGGTGGGTCGTTGGCGGCCCAAGGCGACGTTCGCCGCGACCGCTGCTTGCTGGCGCAGCTCCGGTACGGCCGTTGCCTCCCACAAGTCGGGTTTGCGCAGCGTGCCGACGACCAGCAGATCGTCGAGCACTTTTCCATGCGTGCGGGCACGCCCTTCGGCGTCGCTTCGCACGCCGAGCCCGAGTGGGTCGACCTCGAGATGGCCTGCGGCGACGAGCGACTCGATGATCGGGACCAGACCCTGGTCGGCGCATGCTCCCGGTCCAGTGCAGTTCACAACCCAGTCGACACGCAGCGTCTCTTGCTGGGTCTTGTTGCGCGGGCGCAACTCAAGCAGGACGCCGTCGACTGAGCCGCGTGCCGATAGAACCCGCGCGGCATCTGCTCGGAAGAGGCCGCTTCGGGTGACGTCGTCGACCGTGCGTTCAATCTCAGGGGCCATGCGGTGCCGATGGACTTCCCAGAAAGGGCTCATGTGGCGAAGGAAGCGATTCGCTTCACTTTGCGCCAACGACTGCCAAATCCGCGTCGTGTGGGGACGCAGACCGTCGATGACCTGCCGCCAATTCTCACCTCGCTTCTCAGCATCGTTCGCCGCGCGTGCCAGAGCACGGACGATCTGGTGCACCCTTGGCCCACGCGGATCGGCGAGCAAAGGCTCTAGCCACGGGCGTGGATCGATGGGAACGAGCGGGTTCTGTGCGTGCGGCGAAGGAAGCAGGCCCCGGCGCGAGAGCGCGACAATGGGCGCCGTACGTTCGGGACGCGTGAGCGAAAGGAGCACGTCGATGGCGGTCAAGCCGGTCCCGATCAGCGCGACCGACTCGTGGGCTGCGATGGAAGTTAGGGCGAGAGATGCCCAAGGCTCCTCGATGTATCTTGAACGCGAGCCCGACCAGCGTTGCGCGAGGGGATCGTCAGGTCTGCGGTGGCCAGTCGCCAGCACCACGACATCGGCTGTGATTGCGGGGGTGTTGCCGACGCGCACGTGCCAACCGTGACGTTGGCGCGTCACGGCGCTCACTTCGTCGCGCCGCAGTTCGATGCTTGTCTCCTCGCCCGCTTGTGCGACCTGTGCGAGGAACGTCGAGCGCACGTATTCGCCATAGAGGCGACGCGGGAGAAAAGTAAAAGGCGCGACGTTCGGAACCCTTTCTCTTGCCCAGTCCAGGAAATCGTTCGGCCGATCGGGCCACGCGCTCATGTTGGATGCCGGGACGTTCAGAAGGTGTCGCGCGTCCGGCGTTCGGTATGCAGGCCCTTCGCCCAACGAGGCCTGCCGGTCGGCCAGCACCACGTGCAGCGGCCGCTGGTTCTCCCGCGCGAGCTTGACCAGGTGCGCGGCGACCATGGTGCCGGAGAAACCACCCCCAACGATCGCGACCACGCGCGCATCAGCTGCGCGGCTTCGTCCAAACACAGGCGCAACAGTGTGCCCCCCGGGGCGGTGGGCGAAGCGGCGGAGCTCCGGTAGCGGCGGCGCGTACACATGCAGACTGACGAGCACTTCGGCGTTCGGGACGTCGTTTCGGAGCGTGTGCACCGGATCGCTCGTGTCGATGACGACTTCGCCCTGGTGCACCGCTCTTTGTTCGACGGGATCGACCAGGCCATCGGCCGCGGGTGCGAAGCGCGTCTCATGTACGCTGCCCTGAACGATCTGGAACGCACAGAGCGAGTCCATATGATCGTGTGGCACAGTCCCTTGGCCTGGAAGCCACGTCATGACGAGCATTTCGAAAGCGTCGGTTCTGGCGATTCGAACGCGCGTGTAGGCGTGCGAGGTCGTCGTGACGAAAGGCTCGACATCTTCGATACGGAGATCGGCCCGAGCGAGGACTTCGGCAGCCTGAGCACGTGAAATGTGGCTACCGAGTGCTTCGAACTCTTTCACAAGGGCGCCGAGACGAGCGGAGATCGCAGGAACGCTCTGGTCGGCTTGGCTCATCGCAGTTCCCGGGTGAAGGGTGCCAGGCCAAAGGTGGACACGCAAGGCCCTGGACAACAGCGGTATCCCAAACATCATTCACGATAAGCGAGGTTGACCGGCACGAAGTCGCTACGTCTCGGTGGAATTCTCCGCTTCGTCCACCGAGGGGGCGGCCCCTGCAAGTGGTGTCTTGGGAAGCAGCGCCCACCCCAGAACCAGTCCCAAGCCGGCGGCTGCAGCGCTTGCGCTCAACACGCCAAGCTTGCCGGCCGCCAGGAATTGAGGGTTCGCAAAAGCAAGCTGCGCGATGAAAAGAGCCATCGTGAATCCAATGCCTGCCACAACACCCAAAACAAGGAGATGTCGAAACGAAAGCCCACGGGGAAGCTTGGCGAGGCCCAGTTTGAGCGCAGCCCACACGGCCAGCAAGATGCCCAAGGGCTTGCCCAAGACCAGACCCACGAAGACTCCCAATAATACTTGCCATGATGCAGCATCGAGAACGCCGGACGGGAGTGTGACCCCCGCATTGGCCAGCGCGAACAGCGGCATGATGCCAAAAGCGACCCACGGGTGGAGCGATTCAATGAGGCTCTCGGCGGGCGATATCGCTTCGCGGCGAGCGGCGTTGACATGGCGCAGCGTTGCGGAGAGTTCGTGCGATGACAGTGTGCTCGCAGGAATTGTGGACAACCGGTCAAGCTCTTGCCGGATGCCCGACAAGAACCCCTCGGTGCCGAGCCATGCGCGCACCGGTGTCATCACGCCGACAATGACACCGGCAATGGTGGGGTGAATTCCGGCTTGGTAGATGCCGGCCCATGCAACGACTGAAGGAAGCACGTAGGCCAGCTTCGAGCGCACACCCAGGCGCTGCATGGCAAACACGCCAGCGAAGCCCATGGCCGCCACAAGAAACCCCGCGAGCGCGATGCCAGAGGAATAGAAGACCCCAATGACGACAATCGCCCCCAGGTCATCGATGACGGCCAGCGCCAGCAAAAGGACACGGAGCGCTGCGGGGACGCGTTTCCCCAACAAGGTGAGGACGCCGACGGCGAACGCGATGTCCGTCGCCATGGGGACGCCCCATCCTGAACGCGTCTCGGTGCCGCCTGCCAGAAAGACGTAGAGCAGGGCGGGGACGAGCATTCCACCCAGGGCGGCGGCCAGTGGAAGTGCTGCCCGTTTCAGCTCAGAAAGTTCGCCGTGGTGAATTTCCCGGCGAATCTCCATGCCGACGACGAAAAAAAAGACCACCATGAGGCCGTCGTTGACGAACCACTCGGCGGACCGCTCGAAAGTGAAGTCTCCAATCTTGATGCCAAAAGGCGTGTGCCACAGGTTTTGATAAGGGTCGGCCCAGGGAGAGTTCGCCAAGAACAGAGCGATGGCAGCCGCAAGGAATAGGAGGATTCCGCTCGCGGCCTCAATTCGCAGGAAACGTTCGAGCGGTCGCCCGGCGATTCGGGCGACGCGAAGCAACGGCTCCCAGGCCTCGGGTGGCGACGCAGGAAGGCCCGTGGGTTCGGCGCGCGGCATACGTTTCGTCTACCATGCACGAGGGGTGCGGCAAGCCTACAGCGAACCCAATAGACTGCGTGTCGACGGTGCAAGTGAGAGTGCAGTGATGGCCAGGCCGACCCCGAGGTAAAGCGCCTGAAGCCACGAACCTGCACCGATCATCGCGAGGCCAAGACCGCTACGCGCCGAACTCCCACCAACGTGGCGAAGCCGCAAACGCGGCGTGGATGAGGCCGACATGCGAATAGGCTTGTGGAAAGTTCCCCCACATCTCGTTCGAAACCGGGTCAAGGTCTTCGGCAAGCAAACCCAACGGCGAGACGATGCCGTTCACGCGCTCCATCAAGGCACGTGCTTCGTCTTTGCGACCCAGTCGTGCAAGCGCCTCGATTTGCCAGAACGTGCACAACATAAAGGCGACTTGCGGCACGCCGAAATCATCCGCGGTGCGATAGCGCAACAGCCATCCGTGACGGGTGAGGTCGGCACCGATGGCGTCGACAGTGGCGTGCAGGCGAGGGTCCTCCATCGGGAGAAAGCGCAGCATCACGCTCTGCAGTAGCGCTGCGTCGACTTCGGCCCCTCCGTAATCTGCGACGAGACATCCGCGGTTGGCGTTTACCCCGTGTGACAGGATGCTCTGATGGAGTTGTTCTGCAGCAGTCTTAAACTCTGAAGCCATAGCGGGACGATGGCGTTCGGCGATTTTGTGCATGCGGTCGGCGGCGGCCCAACACATGAGAGAGCTGAAGGTTTGGGGGCGCCACTGTGACCGATATTCCCAAATTCCCGCGTCAGGTTGCCCTGCAACGGCGATGGCTTTTCGCGCCAGTCGGGTCACGAGTTCGAGCACGGGGGGCGTCACTTGTTCTTCGAAGCGGGCGTCGAGAAAAAGCGGTACGAGAGCGAGAACCATTTCGCCAAACACGTCATGCTGGGTGTGCGTGACCGCGTCGTTTCCGACTCTGACCGGGTGCTTCCCCTGGTAGCCAGGCCAATCCGTGAGGATCGCTTCGGCAAGATCGGTCTTTCCGTCAATCCGATAAAGCGGCGCAAGCTTGAGGTCCTGGGACGATGCCGCGATGTTCAGGAGGAACGTGAGAAATTGTTCACGCTCTTCAAAGTGACCCAACAGTCGAAACGCGCTGAGGGCGTAGTACGAATCGCGCAGCCAGCAGTATCGGTAGTCCCAGGTTCGTGAGGAACCGACGGCTTCAGGAATCGACGTTGTTAACGCCGCGACAATCGCGCCCGTGTCCTCGAAGCAATGAAGCTTGAGCGCAAGCGCCGACCGAATCACGGCTTCCTGATAGAGCGGGGGAATGTCGCAGTGCTTTACCCAAACTCGCCAATAGCTCACTGTCTCGCGCAGAAATCGCTCGCACAGCGGCGCGAGGGGTTCTTCGACAGGGTTGCCCCAGGACAACACGAGATGGAGGGTCCGCGTGAGCGCGAAAGGCTCACTGCTCAAGTAGGCAAGCGGCGCGTCGGTGGTGAGCCGAAGTTCCGCGTCGAAGCCTTGATACGTGACGTGGTGTGAACCCTGCTCGGACTTTGGCGTTTCGCGCGACCAGCCCAGTACCGGCTGGCACGAAATTCGGATTCGCGGGGTTCCGGAGAGCGGCTCAACGATGCGGACCAGCTTGGGGGGGCGAAAAGTTCGATCGTGCTGGATGAACCGTGGCGCGAAGTCGAGAACGCGAAAAGACCCATCGGAATCCTGAAAGGTCGTTTCGAGGACGTTCGTATTTCGAAGATAGCGCTGTACGCCAGCGACGCTGGAGGCAGGTCGCACCGAAAACGAGCCACCGTGCATGTCGTCCAGCAACTGTCCGAACACCGGTGGCGAATCGAATCGCGGCATGCACGACCAGACAATGGCGCCGTCGTTGCGCACGAGCGCGGACAGCTGACAATTTCCGATGAGACCGAGTTGGCTGAGCGACATTCGTGGCCAGGCCGCACGCGCGGGTTGGAAAGCACACTATAGCGAGTTACAAGCGAAGCGTGCGGCGGATGCTCAGGTTTGTTGTCTCGTTGGTGGGTGTCCTCGCGATGTTGGCGCTTGCCGGCTATTTCGTATTGGCCCGGACCAACAAGGCTTGGTTTGACGCAGATTTGAAACTGCGCTCCGAGCTCGCCGTGGGAGCAGCGACGCGCGGTCTTTCGGCACACTGGCGCAAGGGAACGCCTGACCTTGCGAACACGCTCGCGGACATCACCCGAGACGAGCGAATCATGGGTGCGGCAGCGTGCAGCGCAGAGGGCGATCTCTTCGCCGCGACCGCGGGCTACCTTGAAGAGTTCTCGTGCCAATCGGTTCTCGAACGAATGCGGTCCGAAGCAGGAAGCGAAGCGCGCAGTTGGGGAATGACAGAAGAGCTTCCCTCTGGTCGGATTCATCTCAGCGTGAAGCGGATTCAGATTGACAAGGCCCGTGAGGGTGCCGTCGTTCTCCTGCACGACCTGAGTTACTTGACGCGTCGAGAGGCGACAACGCGAAGGCTTTTGATAACGGCATTTTTCGTCATGGCGCTTGCTGCGGCACTCATCACGCTGGGTGCAGCCCACGTGGCGTGGCGAGGATGGACGCTCAGTCTTCGGCAAGCGCTGACAGGGGAAGTTGCGTCTCGATTCCAGCCCTTGATGCGCGATGTTCGTTCGCTGGCGGAGCGCCTTGCCAATGAACGAGAAGGAGAAGCGACGGCCGGCCTTTGGAGTCCGCAACGGCTTCGTGCCACTCTCAAACAGTATCTCCGCGGTGAACGACTTGTCGTGCTCGCGAATCGCGAACCCTATATTCACGAAAAGGGAGAAAACGGCATTCGGGTGTTACGTCCGGCCAGCGGGTTGGTCACAGCGCTGGAACCCGTCATGCGTGCTTGCTCGGGTGTTTGGGTTGCCCACGGGAGTGGGACTGCGGACCGCGAAACCGTGGATGAACACGACCGAATCCGTGTTCCGCCGGGCGAAGAGTCTTATTCCGTGCGAAGGATTTGGCTCAGCGAAGCCGAGGAGAATGGGTACTACTACGGCTTTGCGAACGAAGGGCTCTGGCCGCTGTGTCACGTGGCGCATACCCGACCCACGTTTCGTGCGAGTGACTTCGAACACTATGTTCGCGTGAATCAACGGTTCGCTGACGCGGTGTGCGCCGAAGTGGATGCGGATGACCCGATAGTCCTCGTCCAGGACTATCACTTCGCTCTGGCACCGAAAATGATTCGCGCAAAGCTGCCGCGCGCAACGATTCTGACATTCTGGCACATCCCATGGCCTCACGCGGAGAGAATGGGAATCTGCCCGTGGCGTGAGGAGCTCATTTCGGGGTTGCTTGGCTCGAGCATCGTCGGGTTCCACACGCAACAGCATTGCAACAATTTCATCGACTCCGTCGATGCGTTCATGGAGAGCCGAATCGATCGAGAAGCCCACGCGATTGTTCAGGGAGGGCGCAAGACCCTGGTTCGGCCGTATCCGATTTCGATCGAGTGGCCCGTTCATTGGCTAGACGCCACACCACCGGTTCGTGAAGTTCGGCAGCTTGTACGCAAAGAACTAGGCCTCGCGGAAGACGCTCTTCTCGGTATCGGCATCGATCGCCTGGACTATACGAAAGGCATCGAAGAGCGCCTTGCTGCCGTCGACGAACTGCTGGAGCGATACCCAGAGTTTCGAGAAAAATTCACGTTTGCGCAGCTCGGCGCGCCAAGTCGTACGAAAATTCCGCAGTATCGAGAGCTGAACGAGCGTGTGGAAGCGCTGGCCGCGAAAATCAACGCCCGGTGGGCCAAAGGCTCCTACCGCCCCATCGTCCTTCTGCGCTCTCACCATGATCCCGCGGCCATCTTCCGGTTCTACCGCGCCGCGGACCTTTGCTACGTCAGCAGCCTCCACGACGGAATGAACCTGGTCGCCAAGGAGTTTGTCGGGGCGCGCGACGACGATGAAGGCGTCCTCGTTCTCAGTCAGTTTACCGGGGCAGCGCGCGACCTCACCGAGGCGCTGGTCGTGAACCCGTACGATCTTCGCCAAGCGAGTGACGCCTTGGCTGCGGCACTGCGAATGCCGAAGGAAGAGCAACGGGAGCGCATGCGTTCGATGCGGCGGGTGGTCTCCGAGTTCAACGTTTACCGTTGGGCAGGACGCATGCTCGTGGACGCTGCTGAAGTTCGGCGCAGAGAGCGCATGACAGGTCGCTTGACGACGGCACGGTTGTTCGCGCAACCCGAGGGCGCGTGAACCATTTGCTTGCGCCTGGGTCCAGGCATGTTCTTGCAAAAGTGATGCAAGGCGCAGCCCTTCTCGCCTTTGACTTTGACGGCACGCTCGCGCCGATTACAAAACGTCCTTCCGAAGCAGAGATGACGCTTGAGGTTGAGCGTGTGTTCCGAACGCTGTGCAAGAAATGTCCCTGCGCCGTGATTACGGGCCGTCGCCGCGCCGACGTTCTGAAGAGACTCAAGGGTGTCCCGGTCAAATATGTCGTTGGAAATCACGGAATCGAGCCGAGCGCGGGCGCGGAAAAATTCGCCAAGGTGATGCGCCGCGCGTTTCGAAGTCTCCACGCTGCGCTGGCGAATGAGCGCGGCGTTGAGATCGAAAACAAGTTGTACTCGCTCTCCGTTCACTATCGACGGGCGAAGAACAAGCGTCAGGTGCGCTCAAAGATTCTCACCGCACTGGCGCCTCAGCACGCGCACGTTCACACGGTCCCCGGAAAGCTTGTGGTCAACGTGCTGCCCATCGGCGCACCGGACAAAGGCGAGGCGTTGGCCAGGTTGTGTCGACTCGAGGGGGCGAGGACATTGCTCTACGTAGGCGATGACGTCACCGATGAGTCTGTGTTTCGTCGACACTTTCGCGCGTTCTTTTGCAGCGTCCGAGTGAGGAAGAGCGCATTGTCGTCTGCGCGTTTCTACTTGAAGCGGCAGGCAGAAGTCCGGTTGCTTTTGACCAAGCTTGCCCGGCTTCCAAATGTTGGGCGTCAGGGACGCTGAACGTCGCCTCTGGCCGTATTGAACGGCCCTTGGCCTGCCCCGGCGACGTAGACGTCTTCCCGAAGGTCGATGCGATTTCCCGGTACAAACGTACAATGCTGGGTAAGAACGCGCGCCTTGTCAGACACGGGTGGGCGAATGCATCAAGAAGACCGCCGTCAGCAAATCCCAAAGACGACGTGCCCGTGGCGTTTTCAGAATCCGTAGCGAACACCGAATCGAAAAATGACGTCGAGCGCCAAGCCCGGCGGATAAAGGTCTTCAGTCAGTCCGGCGGAGAATTCCCAACCGTCATCGGTTCGGAACGACCATCCAAAGTCGAGAGAGATGTCCGAGTTGTCCAGCGAATGGTGCCCTGTATTTCTGTAGACGGGCGTGTGTAAGAAAAAGTGTGCGTACAAAGCGTTGCGTCGCGACACGGCGGTGCGCGCGCCGAGTGACGCCGAAGCGAATACGACGCTTTGATGGTTCGTGAGCAGGCAAAAAGCATCTGTGCGTGGGGTTGCTCCGAGCCCAAGCGTCCCTTGAAAGACCAGCCACGCTGTCAGCGCGCGCTGCCACGTGCCGAGCAATCCGAACTGCGTCGTGCGTGCGCTGTACCCATCGGCCCATGCGGTGGGCAGCACCAGCGTGCCGAGCAACTGGACTTCCTCAGAAATCGACCACCCGACTCCGAGACGCGTGTCACGAAGGGCGACGGCAACTGGCAAATAGGCTTGAACATTGCCTTCGCGACCAAGCACATAGCCAAAGGCATTCTCGGGCCGGCGTTCACGTTCCCGGTAGGTAATGCCCAACGCCGAATGAAAGAGACGGAGTGGACCATCGAGAAATCCCTGCGACGCGTGCTGCACGCCGCCACTGATGAGTACGAACAGGTTGGACGACAGACGAACGGTTCCCGTCAGTGTGACCCGTCCCAGTTCGGCATCCAGAAGAAATCTCCTGCCCCGGGGCGTATGGATGAAAACGGCACTTCCATAGTCGAGCTGAACCGACGCAGCCCAGGTGCGTCTTGGGCGCAGGAGCGGTGGTGCGAACAGCGCGCTTCGCGTGTACTCGAGCGGATTCAAAGGCTCGTACAACGGGAGGCCCGAAACGCGAGGCTCATCTGCACCGAGCGCCGCGAGCGCTAACAACAAAGTGGGAAGAGACATCTGCGCAACGTCACTATCTCAAGGCGTTCGCTCGCACGAGCGCTGACAAACAAAGCGAAGCGTGTTGTATGGGTGCCCAACGCCTATGAAGAAAAACAAAAACGTCACTTGGCAGCGTGTCGATGGAGCGAGCCTTCACTTGCAAGACTGGAGGGTTGCCGCGTTCGGAGGCACCGGAGGTCTTGGGCGCGCGATTTCGAAAGTTCTCGCGTCTCGCGGTGCGAAAGTCACAGTCGTTGGTCTCACCCAAACTCGCTGATGCGGCGCACGTTTCTCGTTTCCTGGCCGAGTCCCAAGCTTTGGTCGCGAGAGTGACGGTTTGACGAGCTGGCGTTGGTGGACGGCTAGGGTTTTGCTTCCTGGTAGGTGATGTTGTCCACGTGAAACTCGAGATAGTCGAAGCTTGGTCCATCGGTCGGCTGCCAAAATGCACGGCCGCGCGAGGCGAGGCGACGGTCGCCGAAGCTGCGGTAGTCGGCTAAGGGCGTTGACCAACGTTGACGCGTGAATGTCCGCCCGTCCGATGACGAGCGAAGGCGGTCATCTGAGACGAAGTCGACGAGCTGGTCTTGCTCGTCGAAGGTGAGCACGGCGCTCACCGTGTGGCCGGCGTTGCGGTAGGTGGCGCGGACGTGGTGACTATCCAGCGATGACCACTCGATGGGCGCATCGACTAAGGCCGCGGGCGCAAGAATGCAAAGGTCGTTCAAGAGGGTGACTGTTTCGGCTTGGTCCATCTCCGGGCCGTGGGCGTCTACGATGGTGGCCAGCGAAGCGAGACGCACTTGCATTCGGGCGCTGGGTCCCACGTAGGCGTGAAGCACGTCTGTCGGCAGTCCTTTCATGGTCGCGTCCATGTAGAACACGCGGCTTGGGGTCGCGCCGTAGGTGTTGACCTGCTCACCACGCCAGGACATCCACGGCTGGTCGGAACCGCCACGAATGCGCCCGCTGATGTCGGCGTGGAAGCCGAAGATGTGTGGTCGCCCGAGCGTGCCGGCGCGCCTGAGGTAGTTGGCAACTGGCGAGGGCAGGTGGCCGAGCTCGCGGTCGGTTACCGGACCCACGACTGTCGGCTTTACTGAGGCGCTCGTTTCGCGGGCGACTTGGCGGAAGCGAGAACGGAAGCTTCTTGGGCCTTGTGACCGGAGTCCGTACGCCGCGGCGATGGCGAGGAGAACGTTCGCGACGGTGCCCGCTTTCGCATCGTTCCACGCGCTGAGGATGAGCGCTTGCGACGAAAGGGCGGCGACGGCGGCGAGAATCCACCATGTGCTCGCCCGGGCGATAAGCAGGACGCCCGCGACGACGCTCATGGCGCCGGCGGCGAGCCAGCAAGCGCCCATCATGGTCCCGATGGGTTCGGTCAGCTGGGAGACGTCGGCCCAACCGAACCCTTTGATGGCTCCCACCAGGTGAATGAATCCGTGGACGATGAAGACCGTGCCGACTACCCAGCGAATCAGGGCCCTCATGGTTCCGTTCCTTTGCGCGAGTGTGCCTCACATCGGAACATCATTGGCACTCCGACCCGCTTCATTTCCATTCATCCAACTCCGGAAGTGCGTGTCGCGATTGAGTTGCATGAGCCCGGCCTGCGCACCGACGAGGGCGACTTTCGCGGCTGTCACCAAGGTCGACCTCGACGGCAGTGATGCGACGATAGTGGAGACGACATTGAGCGCCGCGCCAAGGTAAACGCTGAACAAGGTGTCGGTGTTTCGCGAATCGAGACGATGTCCGAACGTGAGCCATCGGCGCAAGCTCAGCTGAAGCCAGGATGGCTGTGTTGTCGGGCCGTTCATACGAGGCAATCCCGCGACCCGGAGTTCGTCTCGGCGCGACGGGTCGGAACGCAGCAACCGAGTCCGAGCTACGGCGAGCCATGAAAAGCTCACCGCCATCGCTCGGTGACGGTGGCTGCCGAATTCTTACGCGGTTGACCGGCGGGGCGTCAAACGGGTGCCAAGGACGGCATCACCACCACCGACCCGGCTTGCCTGATTCGCATCGGGGGTGTCAGAAAGCCCATATCGCCACACTTTGGGGGAGCCCATGAGAACGTCGGTGGCGCTCGCGGCCTGGATGAGTGTGTTTCTGCTTTGCGCGGCTTGTCCCCAGAACATGGGGGGTGGTCAAAACGCTTCGGCTGCTTCGGTCGATGTGGTTCCGGTAGACGCGCAAATTGGCCTCGGCGCCTCACGTGCTTTTTCGGCCATCGTCAAAGACTCTAGCGGTGCGGTGCTCTCGGACGTCGTCGTGGCCTGGAGCGCGACACCCGCCACGGTCGCGACAATTTCCAGTGCTGGCGTCGCATTGGGTGTGGGAGAAGGCATCGCCGACATCACTGCAACGGTTGGGGCCGCCAGCGGACACGCGACGCTTTCGGTGAACGCACTGGCTGCCGGCGCTGGTACTGGCAGCTTCGACCTCATCGACTCAGCGGAAGCGTCCGGTGTGCTCAGCTCGGAAACCGCACTGACCTACAAGGTCTACGCGCTGTTCCGCGACGCCCGCCTGCCGACCGAGTTTCAAGGCGACGATGCAGGCTTAATCGAGATGGATGCGCTCTCCACGCCGAACGTCCGCTTCGATTCGCTGTCACAAGCCACGCAAGACTTGCTTGCGCCGTATCTCCGGCGACCAGCCGATGTTGGCAGTTGGCTTGACCCGGCGGGGCCCTCTGCCACAAAGCCTCGCACGGTATATGGCCCATCTTCATCTGGCGTACCCGTCCAAATGCGCCCGACCTGCCGCGGTGAGTCGAGCGGTTGGAGTTCGGTGAGTGCGACTGCGCCCATCAAGATTTGGTACACGTTCGCCAGCCCCGGTGCGCAGCAACAAGCGCAGGCGCTGGCAGCGGCCTTCGATGCTGACATTTGGCCGGAGTTGATTACTCGCCAAGGCCTGCCCCCACCGCTGGGCGACGCCGCTGGGGAATTGGGCTGCCACGGTGGTGATGGTCGCACCGATGTGTACCTCATCGACATGGGAGGGAAGGGGCTCTCGGTTCCCATCGGGCTCAACAACCGCCGAGCACCCGTTTACATCTTGCTCAACAAGGGGCTCAGCATCGACGACCTCAAGTCTTCCGCGGCGCACGAGCTGATGCATGCGATTCAGTGGGCGCACAACACTGCCGCAGCGCAAGAGTCGTACGGATGGATGCGCGACGCTACGGCGACTTGGGCCATCGATGCTGTGTATCCATCGCAGAATCTCGAGCACAACTACGCGGACTGTTACCTGCGCTCGATATTCTTGTCGTTGGAATCACGCGCGCCTGGCTTTTGCACCCGTTACGCGAACGTCCCACGCGACTATGGCGCCTACTTGTTCTTTCAATTCATGGACAAAGTGATTGGCCGAACTTCAGTGAAGGCCGCACTTGCCGGCATGGCTTCCTTCACCGCGGGGCTCGAAGCCGTGAATGCTGCGTTGCCTGGCGGTTTCATCGCGCAATGGCCTGAGTTTGTGAAACGCGCTTGGAACCAAGCGCCGGTGTCAGCGAATTCGTTTTCCGCTTGGGACAGCATGTCCGACAAGCCAGAGGTTTCGCCCGCGGGTAGTCTGCAAGACGTGGTGCCGAGCGGGCCCAACATTGAGTTTGGCTTGGATTTGCCGATTCCTCGTGTTGCGGCGCACTACTACCACTTCAAGTTCCCCGATGTGAACGCGCGCGCGATTACGGTCCTGAACCCCAATCTCGCCGCGAAAGGCAGTCCCATTTCCGCGCAAGTATTTCGGCGCGATTCGGGCAGCATCTGGGTATGGGAAGATTGGAACTCCAGCGGGACGAGCCGGCCACTCATGGCTCCCCGGCCTACTACATGATCAACTGCGCTCACCCCACCCACTTCGCCGACCGATTGCAAGATGCGGCATGGACACGCCGCGTTCGTGGAATACGCGCGAACGCTTCGCGAAAAAGTCACGCTGAGCTCGATGCCTCAACGTCGCTTGATGCCGGCGACCCAAAAGAACTTGCCGAACAATACGGTCGAATCATGCAACTGATGCCGTGGCTCAACGTCTTTGGAGGATGCTGCGGAACCGACCTGCGCCACGTCGCGGAAATCGCGCGCAGGCTTCAGAAAGACGCGTTCAGAGAACGCCATGTCGCATCGGCGGCCTATATTCGCCATTCACGCCCCAAAAGGAGCGCATCGCCATGAAAGAAGTCGTGACCGAGATTCGGATTAACGCGAGCCCAGCGAAAGTGTGGGAAGTGTTCACGGCGAACAACGAGTGGTCCAGTTGGAATCCATTCGTCGTCAAGTCAGAAGGCCGCTTTGAAGTCGGTCAGCGTGTGACGAACACCATGGTCATGGCGGGTCGAAAGCCCATGACATTTCGGCCAAAGATTCTCAGGGCGGAGTCGGGAAAAGAGCTCCGTTGGCTGGGTCGGGTGCTCATCCCCGGTGTCTTCGACGGGGAGCACTACTTTCAACTTGAAGCGCACGATGGGGGCACGCGGTTCGTGCAAGGCGAAAAGTTCAGTGGCTTGCTCAGTGGAATGCTGAATCTCGACGAGGTTCGCCGCAGCTTCACGGCACTGAACGAAGCGCTCAAGAAGCGCGTTGAAGGGTGATTCTGCGAAAGGAAACCCTGCGCGCGACATTGCGACGATGTCCCGGATGACCTCGCTGTTTCACGCCAAGCGCATCGGCGCGCGCGCCATCAGATTGCGAGAAGCGGCGCTGGAGAGCATTTCGGCGCCTCGGGCCCGAGGTCCATGGCGTGCGGCCACGAGCGCGACTCTCGGCCTAGCGGCAGGGCAAGCATGGTGGAAATGGATTGCGTTCCACGCGTCTGTCTTGCCGGACGTTCCTCCGGCCCTGTGGTTTGCCACCGGGATGTCCGTATCGTTACCGCTAGCGGTCGGAGGTTTTCGACTCGGGCGCACAGTGTTGGAAAACCGTTTAGCCGAATGGGTGCCGCGCGCAGCACCCGCGCGACGCAAGCCAGCAATCCCGAACGACTTCTTCAAAGCGCAAATGAAAGCGAGACGCACCACGGCCTCCGATTCAGGCCGTGTCAAAACGACGGTCGTGGCGGAGGAGCGTGTTCCCCGACAAGTCGACGTCTTGAGCCGCTTGAATCCCGCCACATTGCGGCGCGGCGAGCGCCTCAAGTTGGAGCGCGCCGTTGGTCGAGCCACGCGCTTGCTCACAAGACACTGGCTGGGGCGTGGCGTTCGCCTTGAATCGGTTCATTCGCCACAGCTTGTTTTTGATTGCCATCACGACGATGTGTCCGCCAGCGTGAGTCGCTCTCACACCATGAGCTACCTGGCCCTGACACCCCAGCTCGTTTCAAAACTATCGGAGGAAGAGCTCGTCTTCGCGCTGCTTCATGAATTGCAACACGCTGAAACCCAGCTGGCACGCTTTAAGTCCAGTCGTTTTCGGCGGTCCCTTCGCGATGACGCGTCTCGCAGACATTCACGAGGCGCGGGCGCGATTTGCCCGGGGAGAGATGGGCAGGCTGGTGTCGGAGTAGCCATCTCGATTGAGGTTTGCTCGCACCTACGCGAAACCTCACGCGAGCAATTGCTCGGCCAGCACCTGCACGAGCCAAGAGCGGGCCTGCGCCGTGGACCAGCGTCGATCGGTGGTCAGCTGGTGAAAGAGCAGGGCGCTCGAAAGGACGTGAAAGATGTCTGCGGCCCTTGGGACTGTGAGGCCCTTGCGCAGCCCGCGGCCCTTACCCTTGAGCGCACGGACGATCATGAGCGAAGCCTCGGCGCGCAGCGCCTCGGAAGCCGCGAGAGTCGGCTGCAACTCGGGAAGACCGAGTCCGCTCACCGCTGCGAGCAGCGGGCCCGCGCGACTCAAGATCTCGACGACGAATGACGGACAGCGGCGCCACAAGAACCCTGATTTGATTCTCGCCACGCTGTTCGACGCCGTGCTGTTCTTTGCGTTTGTGGGCCTGGGTCTGTGGCGTCGCCGACACGCGTCGCAGCACCGCGCCTTCATGCTGCTCTCGCTGTTGCCCTTCCTGAACCCGGCGCTCGGTCGACTCGTCGCGCCCCAGTTCAGTCTCCCGGTCGAGCTGCTGTCGATGATCGCGCTGCTCGTCCGCGCCCGCAGGCGCCGCGAGCCTCTGCTCCCCTACTTCGTGGGCCTGAGCCTGTTCGCCGTTGCGCTCGGCCTTTTGATGGTCGTGATGATCGGCCTGCCCGACCTGCCCGAGCACCTGTGGCAGGCGTTGTATGGCGGGTAGGCGCGAGCGCTGACGCAACAATGACACACTGCGTCCCGCCCCGGGACGGGACGCGCCGCGTCACAACGCGCCTCCCGTAGGCCGCCGGGTTGTCCGGCGGGGGCGGACGGTTGCCGGCGACGAGCGGCTCGCCGCGCTCGAATGGCACTACCGACATGTGATGATGAGACAAGCACAGGCAGTCTCATAAAGTCGTCCCTTCCAAAAATGGTTCCCCGGCTTCGAGCTTGACGAGGTTCTGCGTGGTCACGCGCGCGATTTCAGCGAGGGCCTCGCGGGTAAGGAACGCCTGGTGCGCGGTGATGAGCACATTGGGAAACGTCAGCAGGCGTGAGAGCTCATCGTCTTGCAGGACTTGTCCGGAGAGATCCTCGAAGAAGACACCTTCCTCTTCCTCGTAGACATCCAGCGCGACGCCTCCGACGTGACCGGTCTTGAGCGCCGCAATGAGGGCGCCGGTATCGACCAGTTTGCCGCGGCTGGTGTTGACGATGAATACGCCGGGCTTCATCCGCGCGAGCGTTTGCGCGTTGAGCAGATGGCGCGTCTCAGGAAGCAGCGGAACGTGCAGCGAGACGATGTCGCTCTCAGCCAGAAGCGCGTCGAAGTCTACGTAACGAATTCCCTGGGAAGCCGCCCACTCCGTCGATGGGAATGGATCGTGGGCGAGGACTTGGGTCCCGAAGCCGCGGAAGATTGCGGCCGTGATTCGGCCGATGCTGCTCACGACTCATTCTGATTCGAACCAACTACAGCGAACTCAAGCCGCGCTCAACTCGGCATCGCGGCGCGTGGCGGAGCGTCGACACGCGCACGAGGTCATCACTTCGGCCTATGAATAAGGCTGATGCGGCATTGTTGCGCGGACCAAAGCAACCTAGGGTCGCGCCTTCCAGGAGACCAAATGACCAAAAAAATCGCCCTCATCACCGGCGCCAACAAGGGCCTCGGCAAAGAAATCGCCCGCCAGCTCGGCGCCGCTAACTACACCGTCATCATGGCCGCGCGCGACGAAGCCGCAGGTAAGGCTGCTGCAGCAGAGCTCGCAAAAGCCGGTGCTGACGTCGTCTCCATCAAGCTTGAAGTGACCAACCCGGACCACATTGCATCTGCGGTGAAGTTCGTCGCAGAGAAGTACGGGCACCTGGACCTGCTCGTGAACAACGCCGGTGTCGCGCTCGAATGGAACGCCGAAGGCTCCACCGCCGATCGCCTGCGCAAGACCTTCGACATCAACTGCGTAGCGCCATGGGCGATCACTGAAGCGTTCTTGCCCTTGCTGAGCAAGTCGAGTGACGCGCGCGTACTGCATCACAGCAGCATGCTGGGATCGATGGGTATGGCGGAGCAGAGCTGGAAGGAAGTCGCCGGTTTCATGGCTCCTGGGTATGCGATGTCGAAGGCGGCATTGAACATGTTGGCGCTCATCCAGGGAAACACGTTTGCGGACAAGAAGGTCCTCGTTGCTGCCGCACATCCGGGTTGGGTGAAGACGGATCTCGGGTCCGATGCGGCCCCGATGGAAGTCAGGGACGGGGCTAAGACCGTCGTGGGCCTCGCGACCATCGAACGTGAGAAGTTCCCCAATGCCACGCTCTCGCACATGGGCAAACGGATGCCTTGGTGAGTTGGTGCCTTGGTTCCGCGCGAGTGCAGCCGCGCTGACTGAAAGACCCCGCTATCGGTGGGTCTTTCGCGTTTTTGATGTTCTTCGTGTCGTTCTTCATGAGGCGCGGACGTGAGCCCGAGCAGGCCGGGAGCCGTGTCGTGAGCGACTCGTGGGAGGCGGAGGCCGCTAGCCTTCGCGCGGGCGTTGGCACCGGCGGGGGTGAAAATTTCGTCTGCGGGCTCAGCGCCGTCGAAAGTGAACCCTCTCACGATCAAGGCGCTGGCCGAGGTCGGCATCGACATCTCAAAGCAGTACTCCAAGAACGTCGCGCAGATTCCACCGGGAGATGTTGACCTGGTCGTCACGCTCTGTTCCGAGGAGAGGACGAAAGTTGCTGTCGCGCCGAGAACCGAGAGCGATCCTCCGGTGCTGCCTGACGCCCACGGCGCGAGCTCGACCGTCGGAGCCGCCAACAAACTTCCAAACCGGTTAACTCCAGGGTACGTACATCCCACCGTGAGAGACCACAATGTCCCTAAGGACAACCTGCGGCTTGAGCTAAAGCTCGCTTCTGGACAGTGGCAATCCGTCGAGCTCTTTCTCGCCAGAAACGCTGCCGGGCACCACGGGCACGAGAGCGTCGCTGACGTCGTGAACGGCGAGCAAGCGTTCATTCCGGTGCGGATGTCTGGGCAGAACAGCATCCGTCTGATGAGCGTGGAGCAAGTCTGCCTCGTCAGGCTACCGCATGAGCCGGAGCTTGCGAATGAAGAGCCAGATCTCGAGGCGAGCCGGCACGAAGTCGACCTCTATCTTGCTGATGGCAACACCCTGCGCGGCGTTGTTGAGTTCATTCGGCCGGACGCCAACTCGCGTCTCTTAGACTTCTTGAACGAAGGCGCATTGTTTTTTCGTCTGGTGGGCGATTCGCACACGTTTCTCGTCAATAAGCGCCACGTCACGCAGGTCGAGTTCCTCTCTTTTCCATGATCACCTCGACGCAGGTTCTTCAGCTCTTGCTCAAGAGCGACGTGAGCGAGGTCGGCATCGCCGGCGGACGTGTGCCCGCGGTCAAGATTGGCGGGGTGTTTCGCCCCGCGAGCGCACAATCGCTGCAGGCGACGGACGTCGTTCGAATTTTGTTCGAGTGCGGCATGGACGTCAGCGCGCTGGGCGCGACGCCTGCGAGATGGTCGGGGTCTGTTCAGGGCATCGGCACCATTAGCGTCGTTGCGGCACGCCAAGGCGACAATGTGCAGGCGCGCATTTCACTCGTCTCGCCCGTGAGTCCCTCGCAAACCACCTCAGCGGGAGAAGCCGCCGCCCCAGCGCAAGCCGCCACTCACAAGGGAGCACCGGCGTCCGGACCAACGACCTCTGCGCGAGCCGCGGCCGTGCCTGTAGCCGAGCAGGTGCCGCGGGGTCCTGTGCGCATTCGCCAGTCCTCCTTGGAAGAGGTGTTGTCGGACGCCCGTAGCCATGCAGCCAGCGACGTACATCTGATCGCCGGTCGTCCTCCGATGCTTCGCATGGCCGGTGAGCTTCTCCGCTGTGGCGAAGTCATGGATCCGGCGCGTGTGGAACAGCTCGTGCGGCCTTTGGTGCCGAAGCGCCTCCTAGAAAACTTGGACCGCGATGGCGCCGCTGACTTCGCACTGGACCAACCCGGGGTTGGGCGCTTCCGCGCCAACGTGTCCCGGCAGCGGACGGGGCTCAAAGGTTGCTTTAGGATCATCGGGCGTGAGATTCCGACCCTCGAATCACTCGGGCTGCCCTCGGCGATCGCCCAGGCTACGCATCATCACCAGGGGCTCATCATTGTCACGGGCCCATCCGGCCACGGCAAGACCTGCACGCTGTCTGCCATCGTCGACATCATCAATCGCGAGACCACGCACCACGTCATCACGGTGGAGGATCCCATCGAATACCTTCATCCGCGCAAGAAGGCGATGATCAGCCAGCGCGAGGTGGGGACGCACACGCGTACCTTCCAATCCGCGCTCAAAGGCAGCTTGCGCGAGGACCCCGACGTCATCGTGGTCGGTGAGCTACGCGATACGGAGACGGTGCGCATGGCGCTCACTGCGGGCGAGACGGGACACTTGCTCATCGCGACGATGAACACGCCGAGCGCGGCGAAGACCATCGACCGCCTGATCGATCTGTTCCCGCCAGCGGACCAAGGCCAGGTCCGCATGTCGCTGTCCGTTGGACTTCGTCTCATTGTCAGCCAGCGACTCGTGCCAACCGCCGACCGCCGGAACGTCGTCGCGGCCGTCGAGGTTTTGCCGGGTTCCGTTTCGTTGGGCAACCTCATCCGTGACGAGAAGACCTTCCAGATTCCGTCGCTCCAACAGCGCGGCAAGTCGATGGGCATCCTTCGGCTCGACGATTCGCTTGCAGACCTTGTTCGCGAAGGAAAGACGACGCTGGAGATCGCACGCGACTTTGCCGAGAGCCCAGACGAGCTGACCGCAGTGATTCAAGGACGAAGGCCAGCGGATGGTCCACCGCCGGAGCAAGAGGGCGGCGGGCTTCGCGCGCGCATGGGCAACATACTTGGAAAGAAAGGTTAGGGCTCATGGCGAAGATCGACGCGCTGTTCGATCAGCTCCTGAAGCTCAAGGGCAGTGACCTTCACTTGGGCGTGGGCTATCCGCCCTTGGGCCGTATCAGCGGGAGCCTTGTACCGCTGCGCGAGCAGCTGGTCACGACCCAAGAAGTCGAGGAGCTCCTCTTCGAGATCGTGAATCCCGTCCAGCGCAAGCAGATCGTTGAAACTTTCGATCTCGACTTCGCCTACAGCTTCGGCACGCGCGCGCGCTTCCGTGCCAATTACTTCTACAAGGCGACCGGGCTGGGCGCCGTGTTCCGCACCATTCCGAGCAAAGTCCTGACGCTGGAAGAGCTGAAAACACCCGAAGTCGTCCGCAAGCTCGCCGACCGCCGGTCAGGGCTCGTGCTGGTCACGGGTCCGACGGGTTCCGGCAAGTCGACGACGCTCGCGGCGATGATCAATCACATCAACGACACGCGTGCTGTCCACGTCCTCACCATTGAGGACCCCGTCGAGTTCGTGCACGTTCCCAAGAAGGCGCAGATTACACACCGGGAGATCGGGCCCGACGCCAGCAGCTTCTCTGCGGCGATGAAGAGCGCGGGCCGTGAAGACCCCAACGTCATTCTGGTGGGCGAGCTCCGCACGAACGAGACGATGAAGCTCGCGCTTCAGCTCTCCAGCTTCGGCGTGCTCGTCTTCGGGACGGTCCACACCAACAGCGCGCCGTCGACCATCGACCGAATGATCAACGCATTCCCTGCGGAGGAGCAGCCGCAAGTACGTGGGATGCTCGCCGAATCCCTCGTCGGCATTGTCGCCCAGCAGCTCGTGCGGACCGCCGACGGCAAGGGACGCCTCGCGGCGCTGGAGATCTTGGTCAGCTCACCCGGCATCGCGTCGATGATCCGCGACGGAAAGACCTACCAGATTCCCAGTAAGATTCAGGCGGGTCAGGCGCAAGGGATGCAGACAATGGACATGGCGTTGGAGCGCCTCTTGTCTCAGGGCCTCATCTCGGCTGAGGCCGCGATGGAAAAGGCAAGCGACAAGGAAAGCTTTCAGAAGGTCATCGAGCAGGTGCAACAGAAGGCCTTGAGCAGCGCCCCGCCTGCCTAGAGCCTCGGTGGCGGTGGGATGGACCGCGAGGTAGGGCCGCCACCGATACGACCCCTGAGAAGAGAATGGCGGGGGGCCTCGCAAAACTTGCGGAGAAAGCGTTCCCCGTTTGAAGTCACGCGCGATGGCCCCGCGGCATTCCAAGCGCTTCGGAGGACTGGTCATGCGGGGCCAGGTCTTGCATGGAGAATAGCGCCGGACGATGCAGTGAGTGCGACGAGGTCGGATGAGGTGAACGCAATGCAGGCAGCAGGACCACGCACCGGATTCACCCTTATCGAGCTTGTCGTCGCGCTCGCGGTGGTTTCCATCATGGTCGCCTTGGGCGTCGCGGCACTCTCGAGTCTGGGACGGTTGACGGCGCCTCAAACTGCGGCTTCTGAGCTCTCCGCGCATCTTTCGGAAGCGCGCGCGCTAGCCGTCGAGAAGTCCATGGACGTCTGGGTGGTCTATTTCGAGACGCTCAATAAGACGGGAGCGGTGGGGACCGGTCAGGGGGGATACATTGTTCTTGGCGACCCCGACTTCAGTTTCGGCGGGCTTATTCCCGCTCCGGCTGTCGGTGAGTGGCGGCTCGCCACGATGCCCATTCCCAACTGTGAGACGCCTTTGACGCCCACCGCAGGCCGGGTGAAAGTACTTCGACTCGTCTGTTACGAGCAGTACTCTGGCGCCAACGTGCTCGCCGCCGACGTCGGAGCAGCGCCGTTTAGCATCACCTTGCCCGCGCCGTTTCTTTCACTCAACCCTGTCAGCAGCCGCTGCAGTTTCTGTACTGCAGAACGAGGCGCGATCGTTTTTCAGGACAACGGACAAGCGCGTTTCGTGGACGGTACGGGCGCGCCAATCGCGGCGCGGTCCGGGTACGTCGGCATCGCCTCGCGCGACAACACCCGCGCCTATCTCTTCGCAGTTTCCGGACCTACTTCCTTTGTTCAAAGCTATGCCAACTGAGTCCAAAGACATCCGTCTTCGCACGACCCGCTTCCGTGGACCGCATGGCGCCCGCGGCGTGACGCTCGTCGAGGGCTTGGCGGCGACGGCCATCCTCATGATCGGACTGATGGGTACACTGCCCGGCCTCTGGTTTGCGACCCAGCAGAACGCGATGGCTGACCGCATGGCGCGGGCGTCAGCGATCGCCGGCCGCGCGCGTCAATCCATGTTCCACCAGGGCCAGGCGGCGCTCAGGCAGTCGGCCCCTGCTGGGCTGCTCGATGCCTCCCGGTGTGACCCAGCACTCGGAACGGGGCAGACCGGAGCCGATACGAACCTGGTTGGCGACCTCAGCACGGTTCTGCCCGCACCGTGCTTCGTCGATCTCGATCTCTTCGAGAGTGCGCCTCCTGATCCCACAATGCAACTCATGCTGAACTACTCCGCGGAGGATCAGCGGACCTTTCGACGCGTGCTCGCCTACTTCGACGCCGATCCCAACATGACCAGCGTAGCCGTGGTGGTGTCGTGGCGGGAAAACAACGTGCGCCGATACCACCAACAGTTCACCGGCTTCTACAACCCCGCGTCCAACAGCGCTGGTTGGGACAACAACCTCTAGATTGGCCATGCTCCGACGAAATCCCACTCCCAAGGTTTTGCGCGCGTTAAACCCTCGCCAAGCGACACGTGGTTTCACCCTTTTGGAGCTGCTGACTGGCGCGGCGGTCCTGGTCATCCTCATCACGGGAGTCATGGCGGCAATCGTCGCGACTCAGGCGGCTTACCAAACCGAGGCCACTACCAAACAGGCCACCGAGGGCAGCCGCTTGGCTACGGGTTACGTCGAGCGACTGTTGCCGTTGGCCGGGTACGGCATCGATCCCGCGTTCGCGTTCGACTTCGGCATTGCCTCAATTCCTACTGGCGAAAAAGACAACTATCAAGAGGTCTACGGACCCGGTGCTACCGACCGCTTTTGGACCGACGACCTCGCCTTCCGACACCGAGACCCTTCCTTCCTTCGCCGCGGAACGCTTGATGCGGGAGGCACGACTTTCACGCTCAATACCACCGCCTTCCCGAACTTTGGCTCAGACCTCAGGATTGGACAGGCGGTCATTGTCTCCTGTCACGGTGCCTCAAGCTGGCGCGTGATGCGCGTGACGGGGGTGGTTGTTGCGGCGAGCGTCTCGGCTCAGGTTGCAGACTATGGCGCGCCCTTCGTGGGTGGGAGCTTCCCGGTTGGCGTGCCGAGCTGCTACCAAGACGTCGCCAACCCCGCGTTTCTGATGTTGATGTACGAGACGCGGCTTCGGGTCATCGACCTCGGCGGTACCCCAGTTCTCGTCGCCTTCCACGATTTCGGTCCGGTCGCCGGGAACACCAACTATGATCCGCTCGTCGCGAACGTCGAGCTTTTCCAAGTCTCTTACGTCATGAATCGTCCAAGGCCCACCAGCTCATGTTGCGCTTTGGTCCCCACGGGCCCCTGGGACCCGGCCACCGATTCGCCCGACTCGCTGGGAAGCGCCAACTGGATTATGGGCGACCAGGACGATCCCGTTGCCACCCTGCCCAGCACTGCAGCGGCGGCACCATCATCGCAGACCCCCTATGACGATGCGCTTCGGTACAACGCACACCCATCGAACATTCGCGCGGTGCGCGTCAGCATGGTGGTGCGCTCGCCCCGCGGGCGGAATCGTCTCGCCTATCCGTTCGACCCCGGCGAGCAGGTCGAGAACTTCGCGATGCCTGCTCTGACCGACAATTTCTTCCGCGCAGCGACGACAGCGACTATCCGCGTGCCGAACATGACGAGCCGCGCTTTCTTCAATCCTCCGCTCAACGCGTTGAGCGGCAATGCCAATGTGTGGGGAGGCTAGCGATGCGAGCTGCTGGACGAGGAAGTGCGCTGTTGGTGACCACTATCGCCATGGCCATCATTATGGTCATAGTCGTCGGCGTCATCCGGTTCACGGAGTCGAATCGCGCCGGCGCGGCATCCAAGCTTCGTGGGGACCGCGTTTCTGCCTGCGCCGAGGCCGCCAGGCAGCACCTGCTCTCACGGCTCCAGCTCTTCAACATCGACCCTACGACCCTCGTCGTCGACACGACGTTGCCGGATGACCCAACTGTAGCCAAGCAGACGCAGATCAAGACTGGCCATTTCGACGACCCACTACCCCAAGTGACGATCATCGAGGCAAGGCAATCGGTCTCGGTTGCGAATGACCGGACCTCGGTGATGGACATCACCAACCGCATCAGCCTCAACGGGGGAAGGACCGGCCGTCCCTGGCGAGCAGTCGTCAAGTGCCAAGAGCCCATCCCCGCCGGTGCTCCAACAGATTTCGTTCCCCGTGAAACCGAACTGGAGTTCCAGTTCCGGTACGGCGTTCTTTAGGCGGTGACACCCATGGTCCAGCGAATACTCGTCATTCTGGTTGTAGCGGTCCTCCTGCGGATTGGGGACTCCGCTGCGGCGCCGCCGACGGCCGCATGCTGCGTCAACACGACGTCGCGCCTGGACTCCATCGTCAATCCCATCATGGGCGGTGATGAGAACATCTTCACGCGTCGCGTGGGTCCGCCGGCAGTGGTTTTCCTCATCGGCAATCACCAGAGCATGCAGGATTACGTTTCGCCGATTCCCGATGGGACCGCGAACAGCTGCGGGGCAGGCGATCCGTTCAACAGCGTCTACAATGCCGCGCTTGGAATGACGGCGGCTGACGCAGATGCCGACTTCGGCGCAAACCCCTTCTTCGACCCGGCGTCGTTTTACGTGGCCTACGGCACGCGCCTGGCGGTCAAAACCACGGCGACCGCGCCAAACAACCTTTTGGATCCCGACGGCCTCTGGACCGATTTTACGGGCGTGGACAAGTTCACCGCTGCCAACATTTGCGCCAGGTTGAACGCGAACTACCAAGCGACGCGTGCCACCCGCCCGCGCTGCACCAACGCTTCGTGCTCCACCAACTCGACTGCTGCGTACACGATGAGCGCGGCCGAGTTAGCAACCTGCAACACGTGCGTCACCACGGTCGGCTGGTACCGGGGTCCGCATCGCGTGCGAGAGCGGGCTGACATCGACGCATCCGACAGCTACCAGTGGGGTTTCAATCGGCCTACCCACCTGTATGCCATTCGCGGCAACTACCTGAACCAGAAGGCTCCTAAGTTCGTCACCGCGCGGAAGGTGGTCAAGGATACCATCAACAGCCTGAGCAACGTACGGTTGGGGGTCGCGACCTTCGGCACGGCACGAAACTCGTACGACCCGGCGAACATGTTCGCCGCAATTCCAACGTTAGCCGACCCTGTGTACGGGACTGCCGGTGCGCCCTCGGTCGGTCCCAGCTGCGCGCAATCGTTCCCGATGGACGCGACAGCGCTCGCAACCACCAAGACCACGTTGATAAAGCAGATCAACAACGTCGCCGCCTTCCGTTATCCGCGCACGCTGGGTTGGGAATATTCCCCCCCTCAATACCCTGCCAACAGCGGCCTGTACTTTACAAACGGCGAGCGCTCGGTCGGCGAGGCGCTGTTCTCGGTAGCAGGCTTCTTCAGCCCTCAGCGGCCAGCGTCGACGTTGGCTGCGGCGAAGGCGGGGCAATGGTGGACGTGGTTTCGTCGAGACAACACGCCGGCGGGTTACCCGGCGGGCGACAGCTCGGCATCGAGCGCGTGTGTCCGGTACACCACCTCTTGCGTGACGAACGGCGACGCTACGACGATGTGGGTCAAAGCGGGCTCGCCATTTGCCGTGAACGCCGCAAACGACAGCTTCTGTTGGTCCTGCGGCTCGGCGGCGGTCATCATCCTCGTCGACGGTGTTCCCTATGCCGACAACAGCGTCCCGGCCGGACGCATGCTCCAGTTAGTGTCGGGTGCGCTGCCAGCTGAGGGCACGAATACGACGAACGGCATCAACTTCTGCAACCGGTACGCTGTCTGCGGCGGTACCTTCACGAGTGAGTGTACGTTGAACAACGCGGGCGTAGCGACGAACGCCGGCGCAGGTGTTGCGGCGTGTACCAAGACGATGTGTGATGCGGCGTGCGGTATCGAAGGGCCCGTAGCGGGCAACCGAAACTTCATGGACGACACCTCGTTCTTCATGAGCCACTTCGACCTGAGACCCGACATCAGCGGTCCGCAGAACGTATCCGTCTACACGGTGGGCTTCGGCAGCAACGCGCCTATGCTGAGATCCATCGCGGAGGCGGGCCAAGGGCAATTTTACTTGGCGAACGACGCGGCGGGCCTACAGACGGCACTCACGTCGGCCGTGAGCAACGTGCTCAGCAGCTCGACGGGCTTCGCGGCGGCCTCTGTTCCTTCCATTCAAACAAGCAATGCCGAGCTGACAGCTGTGCTCCCCCGCATGACGCCTCGCACCGACGCGAACTGGCGGGGCGAGCTCTGGCGGTTCGAGCAGTACAACGAATTCATCAACGACGTCGACAAGAACACTGACGGAGACAAGTCCGACATCTTCGTCGTCGACGTGGACGGCGACATCGTTATCGAAAACGGCCTTGGCGCGTTTCTGAAGGCGAATGCGCTGACGCCCGCGAATCCGGCATGGGAAGCACGTCGCAAGCTTGTCCAGCGAAATGGCTGGTCGAGCACTGCCGCCAACCGTCGAAAGATTTGGACGGTTTTGGATAACGCTGGAGGCGACAACGCCTTCACGTCCGCAGACACCATGGTCGAGATCATACGCGCCGACACTGGGCTGACCTTGACCGCATCTGAGACTGCGCTGGCGAACTATCTGGGTGTCCTGGGAACAGGTTTCTGTCCAACGACCTTGGCTCCGGGCATCCTCCTGACCAAAACCTCTCGAACGCCGGCGCAAATGGCGGCGCTGGTTGGTGCGACGCCCTGGCCCGCTATACCCACCCAGGCCAATTTCGACACCATCTGTATCCGCGGATTGATCGACTTCTTGCGCGGACGCGACCTGACGGATGAGGACGGCGATGGCAATCGCGACGAGACCGCGGAGTCGGTTCTCGCCGACATCTTTCACTCCTCGCCGGCGATCGTCCAGCCGCCAATCGACAAGTTCTTGTGCGAACTCTCCGCGCATAACCAGTGCGTCGTCAGCCTCTTTGGAAAGGCAAACGGCACGCCGATCACGCCGCTCACCCCTGCAGGCTCCAACGCGCCGACGTACGACGGCTGCACCACAGTGCCACGGGATGCATACGACACCTACCGCTTCCGTGGCGGCAACGGCACGCGCGAAAAGGTCATCCTTGTCGGCGCGAACGACGGCATGTTGCACGCCATCCGAGACGAAAGATTCTCGGGCGCCTACACGGGCACGGGATGTCCCAGGACGCCGGACTACGCCTTTCACCCGACAACGTCCGGCGAGGAAGCCTGGGCGTTCATTCCACCGAGCTTGCTTCCGAGACTCCACGAGCAACTCTCCACCCACGTTTATCTCCTGGACGGTGACGTCATGGTGCGCGATGTCTGGGCCGACGCTTCTGGCGCGGCCACGTCTCCGGATGGTGTGAAGCAATGGGACGAGTTCCACTCCCTTGCAGTGGTCTCTGAAGGACGCGGAGGAAACCACTACACCGGGCTGGAGGTCGCCTTCGATGCGTCGACTGGACTTGTGTTGGACCGGCCGAACTTCCGTTGGCTTTTCCCTCAGCCGTGCTCTGAAGAAGCTGCGGAGTTCGGAAAGACGCTGGTGTCCATCAGCCCTAAGCCACCCCCCATCGGGCCGATTCTCCTCGATGCGTCGACCATCCTCCCCACGCCTCCGGGCGGCGCGGTGAACCGCATGACGTACCGGGACGCGGCCGGTGTCTCGAACGGTGTTGCCATTCCCACGGTGGAGAAGTGGATTCTTGCTGTGTCCGGCGGTTGGGAGCCGTCTCTGGACAAGGGACGAGGAATCTACGTGCTCGATGCGTGGGATTCGAAGGTGAATTCGCGCAACGACAACTTGCTCTGGAAGATGGCCTATGACCCCGCCGCGGTCAGCAACCAGAATGGCGCCAAGTCGAAAATGACCCACAGCATCGCCGCGCCCGTCGCACTGGTGGACTATTCCGGCAACGAGGGTGAGCTCGCCCGTTCGGACGGTTTCTTCGACACGGCCATCGTCGGGGACACGCACGGTCAGCTGTGGTTGGCGCGCATGTCACGCCCCGGGCGAATCAATGCGACGAGCAAGCTCATCGAGAACTGGGCGGGTGGGCGCTTCTTCGAGCAGGGCGGGACCGCGACCAACATGCGTCTGAAGCACCCGTTCTTCTACACGACGACGGCAGTCATCTCTCCCACCAACGACGCTCTCCGTGTCCTGGTCGGCACCGGCAATCGTTACGCAATCCAGGACCTTGACGCGGGCGCCTGCCGGTTCGACAACCCACAGGCGTGCTCCAGAAATGGGTGTGGCACCGTGCAGTCGAATCAGACCCTGTACAAGAACGGCATCGTCGACATCGCCATGAACCAAATGCAGTGGGGAGACCGTACGTTCGTCGGCCCGACGTACACCAAGAACGCCACGCCAGCAGGGAACATCTGCGGCGTCGCCGGTGGCGCAGCGTCGGCGTATTCCAACAACGCCTTGGAAACAATCAACGCTTGCCCCGTTAACTTCGGGGACGTCCAGAGGTTGCGCGGTGATTGCCGGCAAGACGCCGCCGGGAACTTCTTCTGCGAGCGGACCGACGTCCTCCCCGCCAACCTGAACGACATGCCGATGGTGCCCGCAGCCGGTGTGCTCACATCGTTGTCCAAAAACCGCTTCTACGGAGTCTGGGCGTATGGCGGAAAGGGCGCGAACCTCACGTACACCACCTTCAACGAGGAGTGGACGGCCGCCGCGAATGCGACACAACGCCCGGCTTTGTACTTCGACACCCAGCGCCTGACAGATCAAACTGGGAGTGGTACGCCACGGCGCGAGCTCGTCAACGTGTCGACGACCACGTGTACGACGACGGGTTGCACGGGACCACTGGCGACGGACGACGACGGGTCGGCGGCGCAATGGGGTTGGGCGCTAGAGTACGAGGGCCTGTCTCATCGCACCGCGACGAGCGCCATCGTGTTCGGCGGATGCGCACTGTGGAATGGAAGCTACCCCGATCCGTTCCCGCCCTCTATCTGCACATTCGCGGGCGCAGGAACCGGTCGCGTGTACCAAGGCGACTTCATCACCGGCGCCCCGAACTGCGCCGCGGGCTTCCTCTCCGGCGTCAACTACACCCGCTATCAGCAGCGAGACCTCGTTGCGCCTCCGCCGGAGCCCACCTCGTTGGTTCAGGTCTCTTCGACGGGTCAGGTGATGCTCGGGATCATGATGCAGGAACCAGGCGCTTCGCAGGCGACCGTATACAACCAATCCTCGCAAAATGACGTTCTGCAGACCCACTTCGAGCTGCAACTCAATCGCCGACTGCATGAATGCCGGCACGTCGACAAGGCGTCCTGCGTTCCTTCGCCGCCGTGACGAAGGCTGACTTTCTTCAGGTCTTCCTGGCGCAAGGGCGAACTGTTCGCCGTCGCGCTCGGCATGCTGTGCCGTGATCTCCGGCCCGGCTGTCGCGCGGCCGGCGGGGGCAAGGCCTCGCCGATTTGCGCCCCTCCGCGCTCGCGCGCAACGGTTGCGCGCCGCCCCGCTCACCGAAACCCACCGAAGCGTGGTCAGGTCAACCGGAACCTCGCCCTGCTTGCGCTGGGCTTGAAGGTCGCCGAGGGAGTGCTCGGCGCGTCGCTGGTGCTCTCAAGCTACATGACCATGTTCGCGCCGAGCGTTCTCTTCGAACTCCTGGCTGGTTTCTGGCTGCTCATCAAGGGTGTGAACCTCGCAGGCGGACAGCCCGCGGAATCGACGTCGACGCGCGTCGAGGTGGCGTCCCCTGCGCCCCGGACAATAGACGTGTAGATTTTGGCGACAACAACGAGCGGTACGTCTGAGGGGGCGGAGTGCCAATCTGGGTGAGGAAGTAGTGTCGCTCACAATGCAAGCGTGGCTTCCTGGAATTAAGAGCTTGTTGGCTAGGGGCATTTCGCCACCTTTGGTGGCGCTTGCGCTTGGCTACTACGAAGCGCCGTTAACTTCCGGTGAGAGCTTGATTCAAAACCGGTTCTCGAAGGTGCTTCAATGCGTCGCCGAGACTGCGGGCACAAGCGTTACAGAGCTGGGTAAGCGAATCGTTGCGCTGGTGGCGCGTGATGCCAAGCAGGATACGTTCGACAAGCTCAAGGGGATGCGGGACTTGGTCGCCGGACTGCCAAACGTCCGCGAAGCAGGGCTGTTTTTCGCGCAGGATGCGGACCATCTTGAACAGGGTATTCGTCAAGTCGCCGCGATGACGGGATGGCCAATTCCAAGGCTGGAAGGTCCCTCGTCAGAATGGTGTGAGATTTTGGGATATTTGATTGCCAAAGTCGTTATGGCGCCCGCAACGCTCTGGTTCATCGTCCGCCACAATCGGCTCGAGCTGAAGGACGGCCGCCGTTGTGAGCCGCTCAGTTTCGAAGCCGCTGTTAGCACCGTCGCGACAGCGACAGGAATTTCGGACGTTGAGATGCGCCAAATTGTTCTCGGGAGCCCAAGAAATTTTGGCGACGGGAGTCAAGTCGAGCGCAACGTGGCGCAAGCGCTCGCGGTTGCGTCTCTACTGATGGAACTTCCGCCGGTGGTTCGAGCCGAAAAGGCCGAACCTCCCTTGCTGACGCCACGCTCGCGTCGGCTTCAGCCTGGCGAAGCCGCTCCAAAGCCACCTTGGGAAGCGTTCCCTGAACCTCCTACCTCCATGCGTTGGCGAATGGGTCCGGGTGAGGACTACATGGACAAGTGGCACACGTTTTGGCGAGGGCTCACGGCGAGCGAGAAGCGGGAATACCTCGCGAATCATGTTCCGCCTGCCGCTTGGGCAGAGTGGGCAACGCGAGCACTGCAGGAGTCGTGACGCCGCGCTACTTCATGAACCGGCCGATGACACTTGCTGCGCCCGGGCTTGCGCGCGAGCTCTTCTGGTGAAGGCGCTAAAAGGCCTCCCGTTGCAATGAAGCGGCCTGCCGAGCCTTCAAAAGATGTTGTTGACGCCTTCGTGGACGCCGCGGTCGCATGGCGCGAGGCCATGGGCGGGGATGACGCTCGGGCCGCCAACAGGCACCGCTTGTTTGCGACGGAAGGAACACGCAGCCAAGTGCTGCTTTCAGTAGTCGCGTTTGTGAAGAAAACCAGGAAGACCCCGCAAGGCGAGCTTGACCTCGCAGAGAGTCGGCTGGCCCAATGGCGGGCACGGGGTAAAGCCCGAAAGCATTAGCGTGTGAGCTATAGCTTTGCAGCTAAGCCATGAAAGTAATACGATCTGCCCGAGGTGGTTGCCATGGCTAGGGATTTTGTCGCAGAGATCGTCTCTGCGCGCTCCAAGAAGAACCCACTTTTCCTGCGCTTGGTCCAGGAGGCTGAAGCGCGTCGACAGGCTGCCCGGCGTTTGGCCGCGAGACGCGAGAAGCACGGCCTCAGCCAAACCACTGTGGCGGCTATGATGAGGACGTCTCCCTCTGTCGTCTCGAAACTCGAAGCAGGCGCTGACGTGAAACTCTCGACCTTGCAACGCTACTGTGCGGCAATTGGTGAGCCGTACTTGCTCCCGTAAGCCCAATGCGTGTCGCCGCCTTCATTGCCGGAGGCCATGGGTTTAGAGCGCTGCTTTGGCCTTGGCCACTTTGGAAAGTGCTCTTCCCCGGCATGGCCATGACGTTGAACGAAGTGACTGAAGCGATGATTCGCCACGTTGTCGACGCTGCCCCAAAGCGCGTGCTCGAAGTCGCCGACGTGCAGCAACTCGCAAGGGTGTAGGGGGCGGCGTTTTGGTGCAGCTGGTCGATGAGTACAACGGCCTCGATACGATCAGTCAGAACGCCGGTCGTGCAATCGAGTGCCGCTTCCCTTCTCTGCAGTCGCACCGTGCTCATGAGGCCCGCGTGCGGTCGCGGCGTCGATGCCGCCTCTCTGTCGTATAAAGCGGCGAAGTCGGTCACTTTGATCGTCAAGCTCGCGAGGCCTGAGTGCCGCTAATCGTTCAAGGAAACGTTTGGACCACGCCCACTTACCGGCACGTTGCACGAAACCGTTTCGTTGCCCTCCTCGACGTGTTGGGAATGAAGAACTGGGTTCACGCAGCGGACCCAGGCGACATCGCTACCCTGCTCGAAAGGTGTCTTGGGGAATCCGTTGCGCAGGCGAGCTCGGGGACGGTTGACGGACAGCGCGTGAGCCCAATCAAATCCACTCAATTCTCAGATTCTATATTGTTGTGGACTCCGGATGACTCTTGGGAAGCCCTGCATGAGCTGTGCAATTGCGTGAGCACAATTGTGTGGAAGGCGTTTCTAATTGGTGTCCCCTTGCGTGGTGTCATCGCGCGCGGCCCGGCAGTCTGTAGTCGGACCTATGGTCGCTTCGTGGGGCCGCCCATCGTCGACGCGTATGAATGGGAAAAGTACGGAAAAAAAAATGTACGGCGGCGTAGGGGTAGACCTCTGTGCCTGTACGGTGATGGATTTGAGGATGCGTGCGAGTGAGACGCCCCCACCGCCGCTCCTGAAGAACTCACTGTCCGAAGCGATTTTTCGGAACGAAGTCACAGCGACGGAAACGCTCGTCTGGTGGTCTGAGAAGAATCTGCTCCTCTTGAACCGCTGGAATCATGGCGCTTTCCGCCATCGCGTGACCCAAAAAGGCAAAAGCCCCGTCCGACGCTTCAGGGGACTGCATCACGTGCAGATAGCTCCTTGAGGCGCCGCGGGTCGCGCGCAAGCAATCGAAGGAGATTCGTCATGGGTACGCTCACCTGTTGTTCGCCGGATTCGTACTTCTGAAAGGCACGGGGCCCGCCGCCCAGAAGCTCGCCAGCTTTGCGCTGAGACAGGTGAAGACGCTCCCGAATCGTTGCAACTTCCTTGGGACCAAGGACGCCTTCGACTTTGGCACGAAGGGCCAGAAAGGCTCGCTCCGACTTCTTCAAGGCTGCGCCCTCAAGAATGCCTTCCCCACAGTTGTTACACCAGTGGCCCTTCAGGCGAACTTTGGCCGTATGCCCTTTATACTCGACGGAATCAGGGCGGGTTTCGAGCACCATGGCGCCGCCACATTCAGGGCAGTGAACAATTTCTTTCGTCTTCGCCATCGCTACTTCTCCTTCAAAGAAAGAATGAGCCTCCCGAGATCATCGACCGTCAGCTTGACGTACAGCGTCAGCTCCTGCCAGGGCGTGTGGTACACGTCTTGCCAGACGCGGTGGTTTCCGAACGCCGTCATCGACTTGTAGAAGTGTGCTCGCTTCATGCTTTGAACGATCTGCACCACATCGTCGAGCGTCAGGCCCAACTCGAAGGCGCAGTTTCTGGCGGTCACTGTTATCCGCAGCGCCGCAACCGTACAGAACTCCCGTCGGAAGCCTTCCAAATCGTAGGTGGGTGTTCGCTTCTCCATCCATGCCTTTCAATATGGCACCATAAAGGTGCCACATCAAGTCACAGAAGTTCTGTGAATATTCGGCAGCTTTGCCTGCCTGGCAGGACGTACCACCTGGGGGTGACCCTCAAGGGGCCGTGGCGAAGTCGGCGTTTCCGAAGAGTCCTTCCGCCGATGGGAAAAATGGACAAAAACGATCCCCGCTATGAAACCGCCGTATCGACCTCACGCGCCAAGTGCGCATGCGTCGTGGGTCGGGAATCCTGCGCTGCTCGAGGTGGACTGCCGCACGCCCCAGCAGATGAAGCTCGTGAATGCGCTGTGCCGCTATCGCGGCCTGGCTCAAATCGTGCAGCGCAGAAGAAGCGCTCTAGGTCGCGTACTTGACTAAATACATATACTTGAGAAGCGGTACAAGTTGTGCTATTTAGTCAATCATGGGGGTCCGACCCAGCCAGCAGATTGTCCGTGAGCTACCGACCATCCTGGCGGGCCTTCTCGACGTGCCTACCAGAGAAGTCGATGTCGAGAAGGGCGGCGCTCCCGCCGCCCAACTCGTCGTTCGCGCGGGTGGCCACGTCTTCGTCGTCGAAGTTCTCGCCGTCGCATCGCCCGGTTCCGTAGCCGCGCACGCCGAGCGTGTGGTGACAGCCGCCAAAAGGCTCCGCAGGAAGGCGACACCGCTCCTCGCTGTGCCTTACATGACTGGGGCGGGCCGACGTGTCGCTGAAGGTGCTCAGGTCCCCTGGTTCGACTTGAGCGGCAACGCCCACATCGTTGCGCCTGGGTTGCGAATCATCGTCGAGGGCCGCCTGAACCGCTTCCCGCGCGTCGGGCGTCCTGCGAGCGTCTTCGCTCCAAAGAGCGCGCGCCTCGTGCGCTGGTTGCTGATGCACCCAGAGCGAGCCAGCTTACAGCGCGAGCTTGCGCGCGCAACCGAGATGGACGAGGGCATGGTGAGCCGCCTCAGCGCGCGGCTCGAGGCCGACAATTACGTGGTGCGCGAGCCGAGCGGTGCGCTGCGTGTGAAGGACCCGGCGCTACTCCTCGACGCCTGGCAAGCGGAGTACCGCTTCGAGCGGCACGTGCTCATCCAGGGCAGCGTCGCAGCCCGCTCAGGTGATGCACTCACGCGCTTCGTCGGCGACGCCCTCGCCTCGGCCCACGTGCAACACGCCGCCACCGGCCTTTCGGCGGCGTGGCAGTTCTCACGCTTCGCGTCGTTCCGGATTGCGACCTTCTTCGTCAGCGAGCCGTTGAGCGACACGCTGCGGGCGCGTCTCGGTTTCCGCGAGGAGCCGCGCGGTGCGAACCTATGGCTTGTGGTGCCGAACGATGCCGGCGTCTTCCAAGGGGTCGGCAACCAAAGTGGCGTGCGCTGCGTTCACCCAGTGCAGACCTACGTCGATTTGAAGAGCCACCCGGAGCGCGCGACCGAAGCTGCCGAGCGCCTGCGCACCGATTTGCTCGCGACGTGGAGGCTTGATGGCTGAAAAACCCAAACGTGCCTCCGAGTACAAAAGCGAGCAAGTCGCGCTGGTCGGCGGGTGACGCTGACGTGTTCACGTTGCGAGCCACCCGCAAGTTGCTGGCGTTGATGGTCGCGAAGCCGGAAAGCGCTCCGTCGCCACCGACCACGGTGCTTGGCGACTGGTACGCGAACGTGACGACCCGCGGCCTCATCCTCTGCGTGAGCGAGAAAACGCTGCTGCCGGTGGTTTTGCCCGGCGAGCGTCTTCGCGCGTTGGCGAGGGAGCTGCCGCGCGCCTTGGGAGCGGTGCTCGACAGTCTCGGCGTCGACAAGACCGCCATCGAGCGCGAGCGCTTCGCGATGGCGCAATCTGCGGTCAGTACCACGGCGAGCCGCCGTATCGTCGGCTTCCTTAACGAGTTTGGGGTCATGATGGAGGCCGGGCGCGACGACCACCGCTCGCCACTCGAAGTCGCGCTGGACCTGGCGCATACGCCCTGCAACGCATCGTCATCGAAGCTCGTGACGTGGCCGGATCATGCGACGCGAGCGGCATTCGGCGTGTGACGACTTGGGCCCAGCCGGGCGACGACATATCCGACTGGCATCCGGCCAAGCCCTACGGCGGCCTGCCAGACCTACCAGTTCCACCGTCTAGACAACTCGAGCCTGGGCCGAGGGCCGTGCCATGATGCGAGAGGATCGCGTGGTCTAACCATGGACTTTAGACTCAAGGGCCTCAGCGACATCGACCCACTGGCGGTTCCGCTGCCGCACGGCACGGAGGTGACTACCCGCGTCGACCGGGTGGTGGATGGCCGACGCGTTCCGCAAGGGCTCGTTGGCCGCGTCGTTCGGGCGCGCGATGGGGGCCTCGACATCCTGATCGTTGGCGTGGGCGAGGTCTGGTACGCGCGGACGGAGCTTGCTCCGCGGAAGGCGGGGCAACTGGAGTTCGCGCAACGTCGCGAGAGTGCTTGGCAGTTCTTGAAGCCTTGTACGGTGCTTACGGCAACCGTGGGTAGCCAGGCGTGGGGGCTGGCCGACGAAAGCTCGGACAACGACATTCGCGGGGCATTCGCGCTGCCTTTCGCCTGGAACGTTGGGCTCGTGTCCCCGCCACTAGACCTCGTAAGTCCAGACGGGAGTCAAACGTTCTGGGAGACGCGGAAGCTGGTGCAGCAGGCACTCAGAGCCGATCCGAATACGCTTGAGCTCCTCTTCGTTCCCACCGTGACCCCCACGGACGAGATTGGTTCGTGGGTGTTGGAGGCGCGCAGTGCCTTCGTCTCGAAGCTCATGTTCGGAAGCTTCGGGCGGTACGCGCTGAGCCAACTGGACAAGCTCGCCAGCTCCCAAAGGCTCGCCGAGCATCGCGATCGCGTGCTCCAATGGCTGACCGAGGAGCCGGCCCCTACGCTCGATGACGTTGCCTCTCGTTTGTCAGCGCTCTCGCCTCGGAAGGCACCTACTCAGGCCGACGCGATTCTTCAGGCTAAGACGTACATCAAGCAGCTCTACCGGTCGCTTTCGGACCAGGGACTCATTGACTCCAACGACTTCGAGGCAATGAAACGCTACGCGCGGTCAGGCGGAAGGCGGCCACCAGATGCTCGAGAGTTGCGTTCGAAGAACGCCTACAACCTTCTTCGCCTGATGCAGCTCGCGACCGGATGGCTTCGCGACGGTGAGCCCAATTTTGCGGCGACGGGCGAGGTGCGGCAACGGCTCCTCGCCATCAAGCGGGGCGAGGTCTCACTGGATGAGGTCCTTCTCGAGGCCGAGAACATGTCTCCGGGGCTTGAAGCGGCCCGTGACGCGAGCCGTTTGCCGGATCACCCGGACTATCGCCGTGCCGACGCTCTGCTCAAGCGCATCGCAGATGAGGTGGCGCAAAGGCACGTGCAGGCAGTGCCTGGGCCTTTCGGCCGCGATGCGCCCAAGGCACCTGAGCCAATTCAGCCTGAGGAGGAACCATGACGCCCGAAGTGGTCGGAGCTCTCACCGAGCAACAGCGGGCTGTGGCTTTGCGGGTTCTCGCGGAAGAAGAGCGGTCCCGACGTCACATAGCAGTGTCGCTCTCGGGCGCCCATGCGTATGGGTTTCCCTCTCCCGATTCAGATCTCGATGTGAAAGCGGTTCATATCGACCCCACGGCGGAGCTCCTGGGTTTTCCGCGGGTGCCAAAGCCGGCCGAGCGACTGGAGGTCGTGGACGGGGTCGAGGTGGACTACACGTCCAACGAGCTCGGGCATGTGCTTCTGGGCGTGCTCAAGGGCAACGGCAATTACATCGAGCGGTTTCTTTCCGGGTACCTGATGGCATGGGCCCCTTCAGTTCATGAGCTGAAACCCCTGGTGCAGGCATCTCTCTCCAAGCGAATTGCCCGGCACTATTTGGGGTTTGCCACGCAGCAGCGGATGGAATGGGAGAAGGGCGATCATGCATCCGCCAAGAAGCTCCTCTACGTCCTGCGTACTAGCCTGACCGGAACGCATGCGCTTCTGCGGGGTGAGATCGTGACCGACGTGACCAGGCTCTTGGAAACCTACGGATTCGGCGAGGCGCTCGAGTTGGTTGAGCGGAAGCGCCACGGTGAAAAGAGTGAACTGTCGGAGGCGCTCCGGAAGAAATGGGCCGCCCGAATACCTGACGCATTTTCTCAGCTCGAACGCGCAGCCTCCCAGAGCCAGCTTCCTGATGAGGCTCCGAATGCCGATGAGCTCGAGCGCTGGCTTGTCGCTCAGCGGCTATCCACGCTCATGACGACACAGCCACTGTTTGGCCGGTGAACGCGCCGTCGACCGCGTCGCAAATGACCTCCGCCACCTGAAGCCGCGACACCCTCATGCTCTTCACTTCAGAGGTGGTCGACACGAACGCCGGCTGAGCTACGGGGGTGTCGACGAGGCCGACCGTTTGAACGGCGTCCAGTCCTCTTCATGCCACCCATGCCGGGGTGCATGTGGAAGCTCCGCACCGTGGACGAATTCGCAACCGCCGTGAAAGGCGAACTAGAGCCTGCTCCTGAGCCCAAGCCCTCGCGTTCTGAAGGGCCGAAGGGCTGAACGAAAAAGCCCCGGCGGAACCGGGGCTTTCGAGAGTGCTCCCCAGTCATGACAACTCACGAACCAACAAGCTCACGCTGAGCTTCGTCTGGCCGTGGACGGCCGAGGGCATCGGCCGGGGCCCGGGTTCTCCGAGTCCGGGCGTGATCAAGGGCGTTGCCTCAGCGAGAGGAACCCGAGCAGGGCGGGCAGGGTGAACCCCACCCCGTTGAGCAGCCCGTGGACGAGCGTCATGCTGGACAGGCCGATGAACCCGGCGCCCGTGCGCTCACCGACGCCGTAGACCGCCGCCAGAAGCATCGCCGAAGCGATGGATACGGCCGCGATCCGCAGCAGCGTTCGTGGCGTGCGCTCAGGCGTGCGATGCGCCAGCGCGTTCAGGGTGACCCCAAGCAGCACCGTGGCCAACACCATTGCGGTCACGCCCAGCAGCTTCACGTTTGGCGACGAGGCCAGGTTACCCACCGCGATGAGTGGAATGCCCGCGACCGCCCCCACCGAGGAAATCCGGTTCAAGGCGAGCAGCCTGCGGCATGACAAGGCCCGGCGGGTGGCGGTCAGCAGCAACTGCAGCGTGAACCCGCTGAAGTGAAAGTGCAGCGCCGCGAGCAGCACCGTGGTGGCGGCGAAGTGCCGCGGACCCATGCCCAGGCGAGACAGCAGCAGCCAGACCGCCCCCACCGGAAGAAAGAGGGGCGCCACCAGCAGATTCAGGTTCGCCAGCCGGCCACCGGCTTCCCGCATCGCGCTCGGGAGGCCGCTGATGGCCACCAGCACCGCCATCGCCAACCAGCCCAGCGTGAGCGTTCCGGCTGCCGGCCCGGTCGGCAGCCAGAACGAGACCAGTGTCAACAGCGCCGCCGCAGGCTGCAATTGCTGGGCGGCCCGCAGCAGGCGAGGGCGTCTGCGGCCGTTCGATTCGAGCAATTGTGCCATGAGCGCCAACCCCAACGGCGAAGCGACCAGTGGCATGAAGAGAAAGCCGTGCTCGAGCGAGGCGAAGCCCGGGCCTGGCAGCGGCAAGAACGGGGTGACCAACCACAGGGTTCCGCCCCCGAGTGCGCTGAAGAGGGTGACCGACTTTCCCAGCATCGGCATAAGCGACATCGAAACGCTTCGTGAAGTCATTGCCCACTCCCGTCCGTGTATCACTGGCACCGTACGGCGGTGACCGGGTCGCTGCACTCCTCGGTTCTGACTAGGGGGTATGCAATAATGAATTGAGATGAAGATGCGCCCCATAATTCGTGACGAGCTGCTTCGCGCCATCCCCAGCTGGGATGACGTTCGGTTCTTCCTCGCTATCCACCGCGCAGGCAACCTCTCGGCAGCCGCCGGGCCGCTCGGAGTTACCCAGCCGACCTGCGGGCGTCGGCTCTCAGCCCTCGAAGCCTCGCTCGGGTTGCAGCTTTTCGAGAGAACCCCCGAAGGCCTGCGGATCACCGCGGCAGGGCAGGGGTTGCTCGAGGCCGCGATCTCTATGGAACAGAGCGCGCAGGCCCTCGCCGTGCGCGCCGCCGGCGGGGCGGTGGGTCTCGACGGCGTGGTGCGCATCGCCACCACCGAGCTCTTTGCGAGCGCGTTTCTGGTCGACGCCCTGGCCCGCATTCGTGAGCGACACCCCGGCATTCGGGTCGAGCTGGTCATCTCCAACGCCGAGACCGACCTTCTCAAGCGCGACGCTGACATCGCGGTCAGGTTTGGCCCGCCAGGTTCGCTCCCCAGACCCCAGGTGCTGACAGCACGCCGGCTCGGAGAAGAGCCCTTCGCGCTCTACGCCTCTGAGGCCTACCTGCGACGCCGCGGCGCCCCCAAAGGTGTCGCTGATCTCGAGGGTCACGAGGTGGTGGCTTTCTCGGGCCGCCACCCGGCCGCCGTGTGGTGCGCGCGCGCCTTCCACCGAGCGACAGTGGTGCTCTCGGTTTCGAGCATGCAGGTGGTGGGCGCCGCCATCTCCGCCGGGTTGGGGGTCGGCGTGCTGCCTGAACGGGCCGCGCGGCTGTTTCCCGCGGTGCGACCCCAGACTCCGGTCATCGCGCGGTCGATCGGGTGGTTGTTGATTCACCCTCAGTTGCGTCGGGTGCCCCGCATCAGAGCGGTGGTCGACCTGCTCGTCACGCTCTACGGTGGGTAGAAAGAACTCGAACCATCCGTCGCGAAGCGGGAAGAGGCGCTGGTGCGGCTCTACGAACTGCCACCAGGCCTCTGGGCGACCCCTGAAACGGCTCGTCCCGACGAACCGTTAATTGGTTCGTCGGGACGTAAAGAATGGCTCCCCATTCGGTCCGCTACACCAACCAAGTTCTCTGGTCGGCCGAAAAGATTCAACTCGTTCTCTGACTGATTCCCCAGGCTTCTCCTGGGTTTGCGTGATGGCGCCGAGAACCACGCAAGAATGCTACCCCACTCGTCAATTGCACCTTCCGTCCCCGCGGGGACTCGAACCGCGAATCGGCCAACTTCGAGCAGCCTCAGCCGCGGACGTCGATCACGATTCTCCCCACCACTCCGCCCCGTTCGAGCGCGCCGATGGCTTCGGCGACCCGTGATAGTGGCACGACCCGGTCCACCGTCACCTCAAGCCCAGATTCGGCCCACCCTGCGAGCGTCCGCAGATCCTCGGGGCGCGACTTGACCATGATCAGCGCGGTGCGCGAGCGAGAGACCAAGGAAGCGAGCTTGTCGACGACAAACGAAATGGACGGCAGCGTCGTGACGTAGGTTCCGCCGGGGCGGAGGTGGGGCTTCCACTGACGCCACGAGTACGCGGCGGCAGCGTCGAACATCAGGTCGAACGGCTCTCCAGATAGGGCGAAGACGTCGCCTTTCTTGCGATCGACGACGTGCTCCGCACCGAGCCGCTGGGCGAGCGCGAGCCCCGCGCCCGACCCGACGCCGGTGACGTGCGCGCCAAGCCTTCTTGCGACCGAAACCGCGACGCTTCCGACGCCGCCCGAAATCCCGGTAATCAGCACCCGCTGCCCCGTCTGGAGGCGGCCGAGATCCCGAAGCGCCTGGAGCGCGGTCGCGCCCGGCGTGGCGACCGCTGCGGCTTGCTCGTGGGTCATGCCGGGCGGCTTGAGGGCGAGCTCGCTGGTCTTGGCTATCAGGGCCTCGGCGAATGCACCCGCCTGGTTGAACGGTCCGTAGGGCAAGAATCCGAAGACGGCGTGTCCGACAGCGAAATCCGCGACGCCCGGACCGATGGCATCGATCACGCCGGAGAAGTCGTAGCCCACGACCAACGGAAAGCGGCGGCCATGAAGGAACTTCATCTGTCCCAGTAGGACCTTGAAGTCGGCAGGGTTGACTGCGGAGGCCGCGACGCGCACGCGAACTTCTCCGCGAGCGGGGTCGCGAAGCGCGATGGACTTGGCAGCGAGCTGGCTGAGCGGTCCGTAGGCTTCGACGGCCATGGCTTGAATAGAGGTCATCGCTTTCCTTTTCCGCCCCACGGGCGGTGAATGAGGCGGGTGCTGCGCGGCGCGGTGACGCCCGTCAGTGCGCCACGTAGACACCGATCTGCTCAAGCACCGTCGTCACCGGCGGATCGACGCACCGCTCCTTGATGGTCTCGGCGAACTTCTTGAATGCGTCGAGCGCCAGCAGCGGGTTCACGCCGTCCGCGGTGTCGACGGTTGCAATGTGAAGGAAACTAACCCCATCGGGGAGCTTGTACGACGAATAGCGAAGCCCGCGCGGCTTGTCGCGCTCGAGTTCGCCGAACACCGCGCTGATGTAGCTCTCATTCTCGCCCACACTTTCACTCTTCACGGCGTAACGAACCATGAGGTGTTTCACTGGAGCCTCACTTCCCGCCGATGGCACGCATGCGGTTGTTCTTCGAGAAGTGTTCGACCTCAGCGAGGCCGAGCGCTTCGAGCACCGGGGGAACATACATCCCGAAGCGCCCGCGCAGGCCCTTCTTGATTCCGTAGAAGCCCTTCACCGGGTTCTTCTCGGACCGGCCCCACGCCTCGACTGTTCCCTCGGCGGCAGGCTTCTGCTCGTCGGCAGAGCCGAGGAACATCCAGTCGCCGTGCTTCTTCAGCATCGAATGAAGGTCCTCGACACAGCGCAGGTGGTATCGGAGCTCGGTCTTGCCTACGCGACACACGAGCGCTGGCGGCTCGGTGGCGGGATCTCGGTACACTTCGAGCTCGCCGGTGAGGCTCGGGGTCTGGAGTTGCCAGGGCTTCGCTTTGCTGCCGTCGCCGGTGACCTTCTTTGGCCTGGCCCCCTCGAAGGCAGATTTCGGCTCGCTCTTGCTACTCGGCTTCTTCGTCGCCATCAATTCCTCTCCGCCTCAGCCTTCAGGCATGCGGCGAACTCGTCAAACGCCGGTTGCATGTCGGGGATAGACTTGGTGATCAGACCGGACAGCAGCCCGTCGAAGACCTCCTCCATGGAGAAGTCGACCTCGCCGCCCTTGGGTGTGAGCAAGTACGTGCGCTCCCCTTTGAAGAGGAATCCGATGGGCATTCCCCCTCGCCAGACCATCTTGTGAGGAGGCTCAAGCGCGGCAACCTTCACCGGAAAGGCTTGGCCGGGCGCGATCTTCACCCGGACCGTCACCTTCTTACCCACAGCGAGCTCGCCCTCTACGCCATTGACCGTCGTGTTCCAGGTCGGCCAGCGTTCGAAGTTGGTGAGGATGGACCATACTTTTTCTGGCGTGGCTCGGATGGTGGCTCGCGTAGCAAAGCGTTTCATGAGGGTTACTCGTAACATCAGCGTTACCAACGATCAAGTAGCTCCGGGGCGGCGCTCATGCGGACGCGGCGCGGGTCAAAGCCTCGAAGACCAGGGTCCAACTCCGCCCGAAGGCCGGGGCCTTCTTGACGTACTCGTCTCCGCGGTGCGGCCCCGCCCGGTGTGTGAGGCGCACTCGAGTTCCATCGGCTTCCGCGGATAAGACGATTTCGACGTGCGTGGGTTGAGCGGGACCGGTGCCCGGGTACCAGTCGAGGACGAGCCTCCCGGGGGGCGAGAAGACTCTCACCACGCCGAGCTCCACTTCGTCACCATCGGCGGAACGCTCGTAGAAGCGTCCGCTGGGCTCCATGCGGATGGCGCTGTGTGGATCCTTGGTGTGGCGACGCTCCGGCGGCCACCAGGAGCCCGCCTCTTCGGTCAATAGCTGGAACGCCCGGACTGGCCGGCAGGGCAGGAGCAGGGACTTCTCGATCATCGTGAGCCTCGCCTTCCACCCTGGCCGTGCTCTTTGTGCGCCAACTCCTCCAACCTTCCCAAGGCAACGTCCCAGAAGCTGTCGAGGAATTCCTGGACCCCACGAAACCCTTGGACCCGCACCGCATAGAAGTTCCTCGTACCTTCGTCGCGGCGTTCCACGAGGCCCGCCTCCTCCAGCACCCGCAGGTGTCGAGAAATCGCAGGACGCGTCACCGGAAACCTGTCAGCCAGTGCGCCCACCGAGAGTGGAAGGTCACGGAGGGCCAGAAGGATGTTCCGCCGCACTGGACTGCCAAGCGCATCGAGTGCAGTCATCTTCACGGTAACCCGTACGTTACACGATGACGCCTTTGTCGTCATCCAAAGCGCGGTCGCTTGCGTACTCGCAGCGGCCTCCACGTCGGCAGCGTGCTCGGCCCCGCGGGCAAGGCACCACATCGATCGTATCGGGCCTGCGGCAGGCTCAACTGGCTGGTTACTTCAGCGTATCGGCGACCCGGCGCCGCAGCACTGGCAAGAGGTTCTTCTCGAACCACGGGTTCTTCTTCATCCAGACCTTGCTGCGCCAGCTTGGGTGCGGAAGTGGGATGCGATCGGGGAGATAGTCGTCAAAGCTTCGGACCGTTTCGGTCAAGGACGCTTTCTCTCGCCCTTCGAGGTAGCGGGCTTGTGCGTATTGCCCGACGAGCAGGTAGAGCTTCAGCTCAGGCAACTCCGACAGCAGTCGCTCATGCCACATGGGCGCGCACTCCGGACGCGGCGGCAGATCGCCGCCGTTGCGACGGCCGGGCCAACAGAATCCCATCGGCAAAATCGCGAAGGCGTCGGGATCCTCAAACGTCGCCCGGTCAACCTCAAGCCATTCTCTGAGGTGGTCTCCCGAGGCGTCCTGCCAGGGCACTCCCGACTCGTGCACCTTGGCGCCAGGCGCCTGCCCGACGATCACGATGCGTGCGCCCCCTCCAACTCGGAAGACAGGTCTGGGTGGATGAGGCAGGTGCGGCGCGCAAACAGTGCAGGCCGTCGCCTCCGCGCCGAGCACTTTCAGCCTGTTTCGGCCGGCAACAACGGGAGGACGGACAACAGCCTTTGCCGATTTGTTGCGTCCACGCGATATCGCCACAGGCTTTACATGCCTGGCAGAGGCAGCCCTTCGAGAACCTCGATGGTAGCACCAGGCATCGTCAGGTGCGGGTGCCCATCGAGGACCCGCGTCACCGCGTTCATCGAGTCCGCCTGAAGGATGGAGAAGCCGGCGACCGTGGTGGTGCTCTTCGACACGGAGCCCTTGCCAACGCTAGAACCGTTGCCGAGGGGCATCCCGAGGTCGACGATCGCGCTCCCGGCCTTCTTCGCCCAAGACATCCAAGCGTCCATTCCAGCCTTCGACTGTTCGGCATTGGCCTTGGCCATCTGCTCGATGGCCGAGACGGGCGCTTGGTAAAGAACGATGAACTTCTTCATGGTGAGCTCCTTGTTGAGTTGACTCTGCGGCAGTTGGCTGACGCGGACTTAAATACAGTTTCTTGAGCGTCCCGTCGATCCCCGCTCCCACAACGTTGAAGGGCTGCTTGCTCCTTGCGGACAGCGGGTACCCGCTGTCGATGATCAAGAAGCCTGGTACTTCGTCCGGAAGGCCCCGAAAATCAGAATCGACAATGAAACCGTGATTGCCAGGACGCCGATCAGCCCGATGGGGGGAACATTCTCCGACGCGCCCATAGCGCCCTTCAACGTCAGTCCCACGGGCAGCATGATCGCCCCCATGGCACAATAGGAGCACACCTTCTTCCAAGTCTCGGCAAGGTTCAGGTGGTTCAAGGTCAGGCCAACGAAGAGATTGAAGAAGCACATGAAGTTGCCATGCGAGTGGCCCTCGCGCAGATAGAACCGTGCTAGCCCGAGGACGTGGTCGCCGTCTCGGACGCTGTATTGGTTGAAGGTGCCGCCCAGCATCAAGCCCCCCACCGCAGCAGTGATGAAGAGCACGGTGAAGCCGAATCGGATATTGGCGAGGCGAAGATTCATTTTTGTCACGTACACGAGGTCACCACGGCTGGCCAGTGCCGGTTTCCACGTAGGCCTTCAGGCTGCCGAGGAAGTGCTTCCACCCTTGGGCCACCATGTCCGGCGCCGCGTCCTTCCAGCCGGCGTGATCGAGAGAGACCAAGACTGCGCCACCGGCTTCATTGATCCGCCATGTCAGCGATGTCCCGACCCAGCTCGGCATGTCGTGGGCGACGCAGGTCCAGCGCACGCATTCGTTCGCCTTCATCTCGTCGATGCGAAAGCCCATGTTCACCGGATTGCCGTCCTTGACGAAGCGCAACTTTGCCTCGCCCCCAACCGATTCCGCTACCTCGCCTACCGCGTTCCACCAGCCTCGGTACCCGGCCTGACGCGCCAGTGCTTCATAGACCTTGCTCGCGGTTGCCCGAATTCGAATCTCATCCTTGATCGCGTTCATCGTTGTCTCCTTCATTCATGGTTGCTCAACATCTTTTCCAAGTTCCCGAGGCAGCCGCCCCAGCCTTCTTCGTGGCCCTGACGGATCTTCGGATCCGGCGGCAGCTGGTGCGTGAGGCTGAGCTCGGTGCGTTCGCCGTGATCGACCAGGTCAACCGTGACGACGCTGTCCACAACCGAAAGCTCGGGGCAGCTCCACGTGAACACCAGGCGCGACACGGGCACGATCTCGCGGTACTCGCCGAACTGGGTGTGCCAGCCGCCGTCGGCATCGCGCATCGCAACCTGGTAGCGCCCACCGACCTTGAGATCCAAAGTGACGGTGGCGGTCCAGTCGTTGCCCGGGAAGAACCAGCGCGCCATCAGGTCGGGGCGAGTCCAGGCCTCAAAGACCCGCTCGCGCCGTGCGCGTAGGAACCGCCTCACTGAGACCCCGTCTATCGGCATCGACTACTCCCTGACCTCGAGCTCCCCGAGGAGACGCTCGAGCGCATCCAATCGCTTGTTCCAGAGGCCCGCCAGCTCGACCAGAACCTTCGCAACGTCTCGGAGCGGCGCTGGGCCGAGCCGGCAGCGATGAACGCGTCCACTTCGGGTCCTCCGCAATAGGCGGGCACGCTCGAGGACCTGGATGTGCTTGGAAACAGCCTCGAGCGACATGTCGAATGGCGCGGCAAGCTCCGTGACCGTCTGCTCCTCGCGCGCGATCCGGCGTAGGATCTCGCGGCGCGCTGGATGCGCGAGCGCACGAAAGACGTGATCGAGGTGGTCGGATCGTGACTCAACCATTAGGTTGAATGTTTATCAGCGCGCCCGCGGTACTGTCAACCCTTTCATTGAATGTCATGAGGGCGCTCCGGGCACGGTCGTGCTGACGCCTCGACCGCGTCCAGGGGATCAGCCGCGCGCGGTTCACGGCGCCTGCTTCTCGTGGTCGAGGTCGCGCAGGAGGCGCTGCAGCTCGCGCAGGCTCTCGACGTCGAGCGCGTCGAGGTCGAGGCGGCACCGTCGGCCGGTAGCCCGGGCCAGCCGTCGCGTGTCGTGCTCAGCTGGCGACATCGGTTTCCGCCGTAGACGGCGGCGCCATCACGTGACCTTCTTGCGGAGGCTCTCGATCGCCTGCACGTGCTTCTTGATGGTCATACAAGCACCTTGCTCCGGTTCTCGTCGGTCATACCGTCCCTCACCAGCGCCGTCACGTTGCCGTGGCAGCGGTCCCAAGCGCGCTCGGGGGCCTCGATCGGATCACTCGGCCGGCGAGGCGGCTTGCTGAGGCCCCAGAACGTGAACCTGTTCTGGGTCATGGAGGCGAGGCGCTTGGCCAGCCGGCGAGGGCGCAGACCACCTGGGCACCGATCAGCTGGACCGCGCGCCTCGCCCCCGGGGAAGCAAAGCGTCGCGGTCTTTGGAGCCGGGACAGGTGCCTATCCGGAAGTGACCTCCGGTAGGACGCCCCCGACTTCGTCGCAGCCGATGCTGGGGGGCTCTGCCGCTGAGCGGACTTCCAGCTTCGACTCCGCTTCGAGCAGGAGCGTCTGCAGCTCCGCACCGAGCAAGAGGTCGTCGTGGGCGCCAAACACCTGCCGGCGCAGCCGTCCGCGCGCGTCGATGAGGATCGTCGTCGGCGTCCCGCTCATTCCGTAGGCCCGCATCGTCTGAGGGATGGGCTCGCCTCCGGGATCAGGCGCATCCACCCCGACAGGAAAGCGCACGCGGTACTCGTGGAGAAACGCCCGAAGCGACTCGACCTTCATCGCCTGGTGGTGCTCGAAGACGGTGTGGAGGCCGACGACGACGAGAGGAGCGCCAGCGAACAGCTCGGCGACACGCTGCGCCTGCGGGATGCCACGTGACACGCAGCCGGGGCAGAGCATCTGGAACGCATGGAGCAGCACGACGCGGCCTCGGAGCCCATCGAGGCTGAGCGGCTCCGGCGTGTTCAGCCACTCCGTCGTCCTCCAGGGGGGAGCGAGGGCGGTCGTGGTCACCATCAGAAGTCACCGTCCTTGACGTACGGGTGGCTCCACAGCGTGACCTGCAGAAGGCACGACTTGACCCAGGCAGCGTACATCTTGTCGACGTCCTCGGCGGAGTGGCCCTTCTTCGCCAGGAACGGGCGCAGCGTGAAGGTCACCGGGAAGACCAGCGCAAACAGGTTTCGGAACGGGACGAGGTCGGTCGAGGGGGCGCCGTCGGTCTTGTTCTTCTTCACCCGATGGTGCCTAAGCCCGATCTCGTGCTGGTAGTCGAGCCACTTCTGGTCGTACTCGGCGCGCGCAGTATCGAGTATCCACTGACCGAAGCGCTTGCGCACGGCGCCGAGGTAGTCACCGAGCGGCTTGTTGTCTGTCTTGCTGGTGAACGATGCCAGCAGGTGGGGCTGGCTACCGACGAAGCCGTACCAGACGTCGAGAATCGCCTCGACCTCGTCCTTCACGACGTCGTGAGACATGCGGAGGGACTGCGCGTCCTCTTTTCCGAAGAGGACGCTTGCCTTCATCTGCTCGAAGTCGGTCAAGGTCACGGGGGACCTTGCGACCGCGGAGGTGCCGTGGGTGTAACCGGGGATGCTGCTCATGGTGTCCTTCTCCTTCTCGGAGCAAAGCTCCGCTTTGCCGCCGGCCGACATGGCCGCGGAAACTCGGGTCATCGGGTCTCGAAGCGCTCGATCAGGCGGGGCGCATGAACTGCTCCCAGAGCTTGCTTCGAGGTGCCTCGGCCGCGAGTTCGTGTTCGGGGCAGTCGAGCCGGACTTGATCGCTCGCGAGCGGCGCGTCCACAAGGGCGCAGTGATGCGGCGCTGCGCCGGTCCGAACGTTCGGGCGGAAGTGCGTACACGTCACGCACATGCCGCTCACTGGGACGAGCCCCTGATCCTGGAGCGCGCGAATCATCTTCACGACGCCTGAGAAGAACGCCCGCTGCTCGTCCGCAGTCAGGTCCGACACGGCGGCGGCCATGAACTCCGGCCAAGATCGCGCGCGCGCGCCGAGCTGCGCGCCCTTCTTGGTCAGCGTGAGCAAGCTCGCGCGTGGATGACGCGGATCGGGGGATTTCGTAACCAGCTTCTTCTCGACGAGGACGCGAACCGAGTCGCTGATGGTCGGCAGCGTGACGCCGAGCCGTTGACTCAGCTCCGAGCCAGTGAGCGGGCCATGTGTCACGCTCGCAGCGAGGATCTGCCCCTGCGTGGCGGACAGTCCTTCCTCGTTCGCCTGCTGCCAGGCCTGCTGCTTCATCGCGAGGCCGATCTTGTGCAGGCCCGTCGCGATGCGCGACGAGAGCGGCTCGGTGTTCTCGTCAAAGTACGGGAGGCTCGGCCGGCTCATGAACCAGATGTAACTTCGGACTCCTAAGTTGTCAAGCGGCTCACCCCAGCACCGAGGGTGAACGTGCCGAGACGAATCCCCGACGGATGTCGGTCGCCATCGTTATCGCGGTCCGACCAGGGGGCGGCACGTGGTCGAGGTCGCGCAGCAAGCGCTGCAGCTCGCGCAGACTCTCGACGTCGAGCGCTTTCGAGGTCAATGTGGGGAGCCACTCGACAGCCGACGCATTGATGCTCAGCCGGCGACATCGGTTCCGGCCATAGACGGCGCCATCACGCCACGTTCTCGCGGAGGTTCTCGATCACCTGCGCGTGCTTCCGGATGGCGGCGACCACCTTGCTCCGGTTCTCCTCGGTGACGCCCTCCTTCACGAGCGCCTCGACGTTGCTGTGGTAGCGCTCCCACGCGCGCTCGAGGACGACCACCGGATCGCCCGGGCGGCGCGGCGGCCTACTAAGAAGCTCGTAGTTGGCAGAGCGCTCAGGCCGCCTGCTTGATCTCCACCTCGCAGCCGAGATCCTGCAGGCGCTTGACGAGGCGACCGATGGTCTTGCTGGTCGAAGTGCTTCGGGCCCAGGTCCTTGTAAGGGACTTCGTCGCGCAGCATGAAATAGCAGGCCGTTGAACGAAGCCGCGCGAGCGGCAGTTGATGACCGTCTGAGAGCTGACTCTATTGATGAAGCCTTGATCGCTTCAGTCGCGGGCTGATCCGTTGGACCTTGTGGAACCGGGCGCCGGTTCGGCCACGGCAACCGGTCGGCGATGACGGCTCTGTTGAGCGTCACCCCGTAGAGGAACTTCAGGCCGGCGACGTTCATCTTCACCACCTCAGGCCCAGCCCCATTCATCAGCAGGTGCCCCAGGTACTCTTTGAGCTCGTCGACCCCCAGCAAATTGGGCGACGTCCCGTGGTACTTGGCGAAGTCGACGCAGCACCGCAGGTACTGCTTCTGCGTGCCCGCCGCGAGATTCTTCAGCTTCAGGTCCACCGCCATCTTGTTGTACAACTCGCCCATTGCTTGCTCCTTGTGGTTGGTAGTGCCGGGCGTCGGCAGCAACCGGCGCCCGGTCCCACAAGGTGAAGCACGCACTGCCGACCGCAGTCGAACTCACCTGGGCAGCTCATCAGGCCTCAGCGGCCGTCAACTGCCGCCGAAAGCGGCTTCGTTCAACGGAGGTCGCGCCCCCTTCGACCGGGCCGACTCGCCGCATGCTCGACAACTGTCACGCCAATTGCAGACGCTCGCGAAACGCCGGTCACGTTTCGAGGGGTGTGCCCCGAAAGCGGGTCACGAGTGCAGAGACTCCGGTGAGCCCAGCGAGGTGGTACCCCCCGACGATGAGTACGTAGGCCAACGGCTTTGGCTGATGTGGAGCAACGGCATCGGTCGCCACCGCCGCGACCGAGTAGCAGAGCGCGACGAAAACGCCGAGCCGTACCCCCTGTGTGACCCCCACGAGACCCAACTTCTTGACCAACGTGGCAGTCGCAAGCGTCGCGCTGAATGCAGATGCCAGAGGCACGATAAACACTTGGGGCGTGTTGATTTCGGGCACGTGCGAAAGGCCGATCGCACTTCGCCACATCGGGCCAAACGCGAACGGGGCGTACCAGACTGCTCCGAACATAAAATAGAAGAGCGAGGCACCTGTGACGGCAAACCAGTTGAGTGAGCGAATTGCCTGAGCCATGCGAGAGAAGTACGCCAAACGGACCGGCCGGAATTGTACGAAGCCGACATGAGACCTGACACCCGAGGAAGGGGCGTGCTCGAGGAAGTGAAAGCGCGCGGCGTTTACCGGGCACTGCGGGTTTTGCCCCCTGAAGATCTCGCCGACCATGTTGACTACTTCTGGCTGGTGCGGTGGTCGCTGAGCGAACCCTTCGAGCAGAATGTACTGGCACTGCCCGCAGCGCACTTTGTGTTTGAACGGAACGACGTCACGAAACGATGTGAGTCGCGTTTCGCGGGTCCAGGACGGAACCGGTTCACCCGCGTCCTTGAGGGCGCAGGCCACATTCTGGGTGTCGCATTTCACCCGGGCACCGCGTTCGCGTGGGTGCGCCGCCCACTCGCCCCGCTGGCCGACCGACTCGTCTCGCTCCAGTCGGTGTGGCCGCACGAAGTGACCGTTGCCGAACGGGCCATCTTGAGTCGCCGCAGCGACGCACAAGCGGTCGAAGCGGCGATCAAGTATCTGCGTCGCTGGTTGCCGCCGCTCGACGAACCCAACAGCCACGCTCGACGTTTGGTCAACCGCATAGCGACCGACCCCTCGTTGTGCCGGGTCGAGCAACTGGTGAACCAGAGCGGAGTCTCCGAGCGCGGGTTGCAGCGGCTGTTTCATCGATATGTTGGCGTCAACCCGAAGGCCGTCATTCGCCGCTTCAGGTTGGTCGAGGCGGCCGAGATCCTCGAGAAGCCAGTTCGCCTGCGCCTCACCGAATTGGCCCAAAGATTGGGCTACTTCGACCAGTCACACTTCATCAGAGACTTTCGTGCCACGGTCGGACGAACGCCTTCGGAGCACAGGCGCCGGGCTCTCCGGTAGCCCGAGCGGTGCATACCCGCGGCCTCAGCAGCGCGCGTAAGAACGCCCGCTTCATGGTTTTCGATTCCAGTGCTGTCGAGCGTGTCTTCAAAGAGAAGCGCGGCCGCATGTTGGCGACGCTCATTCGTTTGATCGGTGACATCGATCTTGCGGAAGACGCGCTTGCGGCAGCACTGGAAGCGGCTTTGCGTCAATGGCCGAAAGAAGGCGCTCCGGAAAACCCGAGTGCCTGGCTGATTCAAGCGGCGCGCAACAAAGCGGTCGATGCCTTGCGGTTGTACGGGTCGGCTGAACGAAAGCGCGAAGAGCTGCAGTCCGCCATGGCACCCGATTTCGCGGTGCCGTCTCCGGACGAGGCTGACGTGCAGTCGGTCGGCGATGACGTGCTGCGGTTGATCTTTACGTGCTGTCACCCCGCGTTGGCGCTCGAGGCCCAAGTGGCGCTCACGCTGCGCACGCTGGGAGGGCTTAAGACCGAAGAAATCGCCCGGGCTTTTCTAGTGCCCACCGCGACGATGGCCCAGCGGTTGGTGCGCGCGAAACAGAAGATTCGCTCGGCACGCATTCCCTATCGGGTGCCTGAGGAGACTGACCTGCCCGAGCGCATCATCTCCGTCATGACGGTCATCTACTTGATCTTCAACGAGGGGTACTCCGCGAGTTCGGGCGATGGCTTGGTGCGGCAGTCGCTGGCGGTGGAAGCTATTCGCTTGGGGCGCTTGTTGTGTGATCTCATGCCTCGCACACCCGTTCAGCCCGCCGAGTTGAGCTCAGGCCCGCGTGCGTTGTTGGCATTAATGCTCCTGCACGACTCGCGTCGACACGCACGCGTCAATGCGGCTGGCGACTTGGTGCTGCTGGAAGAACAGAACCGTGTGCTTTGGGATATGGAAGAAATTCGCGAAGGGCTGCGCTTGCTTGACGAGGTGTTTCTCTCAGGCCCTGCCGACGCGTATGCGGTGCAGGCGGCGATCGCAGCCACTCACGCGCGTGCGGTCAAAGCGTCTGACACCGATTGGAATCAGATCGTCGCGCTCTACGCGCGGCTGTTTTCGCTCAGTCCTTCGCCGGTGATCATGCTGAACCACGCGGTCGCGGTGGCCATGAGCGATGGACCGGAGCACGGGTTGCACCTGCTCGAGCAGCTGCGCACGAGCGGGTTCTTAAAGGGCTACCACCTGCTGCCAGCGGCACGGGCCGATCTGCTCCGACGCCTGGGGAGAAACGTTGAAGCGCGCGCGGCGTACCAGGAGGCGTTGGCGTTGGTGGGCAACGACGCCGAACGCCGATTTCTGCAGAAACGGTTGGCGCTGCTCACGTAACCCAAGAGAAGCGCACCGTCAGTCTTCCGCCAACTTCCTCAAGCGACCGAATGCGTCGTCCCATTGTGCGGAAATTCGAGCGAAATAGCCGTGGGCGTGAGCCAGGCGCTTGGGCTCGAGCTCAACCGGGGGCCTGAACGAGTAGCGCATCGAGCCCCGAATGGCGCCCCACGCTGTCGGCCGGTGAACGGCTCTCCCGTTCCGGCGAACGTGTTAACCAGCCCCTGTCGTTTGGCCCGACCTGTTAACCGCTCTCTGTTGTTCTCGACCCGGAGGCGCCTTCGGAGAGCACGTTCGCGCTGCCGAGAGCCGGTCGTCGCGCGTCTCGGCGTTCTCAGGGGCGCCTTCCGCAATCACGTCCGCGGCGTCGCGTACGCGCAGAACCCCGCGAACACTGGCGCTTTCAAGACGAAGCCCCGCGAGTTGCCTCGCGGGGCTCCTGTTAACTGCGTTCAACCAAGTTCTCTGGTCGGCCGAAAAGATTCAACTCGTTCTCAGGCTGATTCCCCAGGTTTCTCCTGGGCTTGCGTGATGGTGCCGAGCACAACCCAAGAATGCTACCCCACTCGCCCCATGCACCCGCGGCTGCTCAAGCCCGTTCAAGCAGAGCCTTCAGCCGATCGAGGTCCTTCCGATTCGCTCGGCGCAGCGCCGACGCCATGAATGGGGCGACGATCTTCGAGAAGCCGCTGGGCTCGCCGCGGTTCCGCAGCGTCATCCGCGTACGGCTCTCGCCCACCGGTTCCCAAGTGTACGTCGTCTCCATCGGGAACGGCCCTTGCGATGTCCGCATGACGAGGCGCTGGCCAGGAACGAGCTCGACGAGCTCGTAGGTGTAGGCGAGGCGCCGGCCGAGGAAGTGGGCAACAAACGCGAGCTGCGAACCGACTCCGAGCGGCGGTGGGGTCTTCCATTCGACCGCCTTGATATTGACGTACCACTCCGGTGCGTTCGATGGATCGGCAGCGTACGCCGCGACGCGATCGCGAGGGCGGTCGATCTCGATCTCCGTGAGCACATCAACGGCCACTCGCTTCTCCCATCTCCGAAGATCTACCACCAATCGGCTCCGAGAGCGGGCGCTCGGAGTGGGGTTGGGCACAGGCTTCGGACCCTCACGAAGCCTTCCGTACTTGCGTTTTGCAAGTTGCCGTGGCATCGATCACTTGTGTTTTGCAAGTCCACGGTCGGCAGCGGCGCCTGGCAGGTCACCGGCGAGGTATCGCCATGAGCAAGTCCCGGCGGCGGTCTGACTGCCCGATCCACTTCGCGCTCGAGGCTTTCGGCGACTCGTGGACGTTGCTCATCGTCCGCGATCTGATGTTCAAGGGCAGGACGACCTACACGGAGTTCCTTCGCGCCGAGGAGGGGATCGCGACCAACATCCTCGCCGACCGCCTGGTCCGACTCGAACGCGACGGCATCATCGAGCGTGACGAAGAGCGCGCCTCCGGAGGCTACCGCCTGACCGCAAAGGGCATCGACCTCCTACCGATCATGCTCGAGGTCATCTCGTGGAGCGCCAAGCACGATCCATCGACGGCGGCCCCGCGCGCCTTCGTCCGACGGGTCCGCGCCGACCGTGGCGCCTTGGAAATAGAGATTCGAGCAGGCCTTCGCGTTCACGCCAAGGGCTCGGACGCTGCGACAACCGGCCCGCGAGCAGTCAACACCGCGCGGGCCGCTCCGCTACGGGGACGAAGACAACCAAAGGAAGGATCCACATGACCGTGCTCGAAAACTCGATCCGCATCAGCGCACCACCGGAGAAGGTCTGGGCTGCACTCGCGGCTCTCGACGAGCTTCACCACATCGACCCCGGCGTCAAAAAGGCGGTCATCATTTCCACCGCGAGGGAGGGCGTCGGTGCTGAGCGCCAGTGTGACCTCAAGCCAGGGGGCTGGTTCAAAGAGAAGGTCGCGGAGTGGAAGCCCGGCCAGGCGCTCGCTTTCGAGCTCTTCGACTGCACGTTGCCCGTACGCCGGCTCCGGCACAGCTACACGTTCACGGCAGCGGACGGCGGAACGCTCGTCACCCAGCACATGGAGTACGTGCTGAAGTTCGGCGCCTTGGGCAAGCTGATGGACGCGATGATGGTCCGCAAGAAATGGGACGCCGGGATCAAGAGCTTCTTCGCGGGCCTCAAGCAGCACGTCGAGACCGGCAGCCGCCCGTCCTCCGAAGCGTAGAGGCGACAGCATGGCCTACGACGAACGATTGGCCGAGCGAATGCGCGGCATCCTCGCCGGCGCCCCGGGTGTCGACGAGAAGAAGATGTTCGGCGGCGTCGCCTTTCTGAAGGAGGGCAAGATGTTCTGCGGCATCGTAAAGGACGAACTCATGGTGCGTGCCGGCCCCAAGCGCTACGAGGCTGCGCTAGCGGAGGCGCACGTGCGCCCGATGGACTTCACCGGGCGGCCGATGAACGGCTACGTCTTCGTCGGGCCGGGCGGCACCCGGACCGAGAAGGCGATCAAGCGGTGGGTCGACCAGGGCGCGGCCTTCGTCGCCACGCTCGACGATGGCGCCACGAAGAGCGTAGGAAGCCTCGTGCGGTGGATGGGTGACTTCTCGCGTCATCGAGCGTCTTCGCGTCGCGGCG